>CAZZBO010000001.1:0-70824 GCA_964652345.1 uncultured Candidatus Saccharibacteria bacterium
CGGCTGGCGAGCCCTCGCAGAGGGCGAGCCAACAAAGACATTTCCTAACTGGCGGAGAGGGTGGGATTCGAACCCACGGTCCGCTTGCGCAGACAACTCGTTAGCAGTGAGTCCCTTTCGGCCACTCAGGCACCTCTCCGTATATTTTGTGCTATTTGTTACATCTTCTCTTAAAAACCGAGTTTAGTCAAGAAATTAACTTGCTTTTTATCTATTTTTTAACTATGGTTTAGCATATAATAATATAAAGATGTCTATAAAATCTAAGCTAAAAAAAATTATTCCTGAAAGATTAGTGTTGCAATATCACAAAATAAATACTATTCGAGCTAGTCGAAAATACAATTTTCCGAGCGAGAAAATGATAATGATCGGAATTACAGGAACAAAAGGCAAAACTACAACTGCCAATTTTATTTGGTCGGTTTTACAGTCTGCGAATATAAAGTGTGGACTGATCGGCACAGCAAATATTAAGATTGGAGAAAAAGAAGAGCTAAACAAATATCACATGACTATGCCAAGCTCAAAGATAATTCAAATGCTATTATCAAAAATGGTTGACTCCGGATGCAGTGTTTGTGTCATGGAAGTAACTTCTGAGGGGATCAAGCAATATCGTCATAAAGGAATCAATTTTGATTTTGCAGTTTTCACAAATCTGACACCAGAGCACCTCCCTTCTCACAATAATAGTTTTGAGCAGTACAAGACTACCAAGCAAACACTTTTCAAAGAGCTTTGCTCTAACAAACATAAAAATATATTAGGACAAAAAATATTAAAGACTATCATTGCCAATAATGATAGTTCTCATTTTAATGATTTTTTAAAATTTGAAGCAGAGCAAAAAGTTACTTTTAGCATAAATAATTCATCTGATTTTCAAGCGAAAAAAATTTCGGAAAATCAACAAAATGTAATTTTTACTCTAAACGATAAAAAATATTCGTTAAATATTCTGGGTGGTTTTAATGTTTATAATGCATTGCCAGCGATAATAATCGGTGAAAAGCTTGGAATCAAATATAAAACTATAAAAGAAGGACTTCAATGTTTGACGCTCATTCCGGGCAGAATGGAAAATATCAAAAAAGGGCAAAATTTTAAAGTAATAGTTGATTACGCTCATGAAAAAGTAAGTATGACCGCAGTAACTGAAACAGCCAAGAAAATGATTGGAAAAAGCGGAAAAATTATTGTTTTGTTGGGAGCGGAAGGGGGAGGTAGAGATAAAGCTAAGCGAGCACAAATGGGTGAAATAGTAGCAAAAAATTGTGATTTTGTAGTAGTGTCAAATGTCGATCCTTATGAAGATGACCCCCGAGAAATAATAGAAGATATCGTAAGAGCGTGCGAAAAATTTGGGAAAACTAGAGAAAAAGACCTTTTTGCAATAGAAGATAGGGAAGAGGGGATAAAAAAAGCGCTATCTTTAGCAAAAACAGGTGATATTGTGCTAATCACTGGAAAAGGAGCAGAACAATCAATCACGATCGATGGCAAAAAATACTCGTGGGATGATCGAAGGGTAGTGAAAAAACTGCTCGGACAATTATAAACTTACAAATAATTATTTGAGGAAATTAAAATAGATTTTTATTTTAGTTTAGTTTCTATGAGCTTGGCATGGATAACTGTTTTTTCATTTTTGTTGTAACAAGTTGACAGTGTTAAGATTCTGTTGTTTTCTTTTATCTCAATATTGAAATCAAATATACTTCTATTTTTGAGCATATTTATAAATTCGTTAAATTCTGTGTTTGTGGCAAATGACGTTTTTAAATAATCATCTGTTGTTTTAATGTGATAAATGGCAAACACTTGCCAGAGAGTATTTTCTTTTTCTGTAAATATTTTAATGATGTGGTTTTCTTTGTTGTTATGCCAATCTTTTTTGAAGGCATTGTTTAATGAACCAAACATAGTGTTGTCTTTTCGATCGTGACCATAAATAATTGTATTTTTATAAGGTGAGTTTATAGAATTTCGATAATCCAAGAATATCCAACCAGCTCGATTCTTGCTTTTGTCGAATGAATGGTTGAGATAAAAATTATTGTCTTTTGACTGAACGAAGGGATAGTTTACATCAGTTCCTTTTATTTTTATCCACCCTCTAACATCGGGATTTATTTTTTTTAATGCTTCAAAGTCAATATTTTGTTCGTCTTTACCAAATTCAGCAACTTTTTTCATTTGATTTTTGGTTTTCTGCGAATCAATAATCCATAAAGAAATATTTATAATAGAATAAATTAGGCCAATGCAGAATGCTACAAAAAGAAGGTTGATGATAAGTTTTTGTTTTTTTATTTTTTTTGTTAACATATATTTATATGTTATTATACTAACATAATTTCAAATAATTAATGGAGGGATTAATGAAAAAAAATTTTGCTGTCTTTTTTTTAAATAAATTTATCGCTTGGGTTGGGATATTATCTTTACTTGTAATGTCTATAAATTTTGTATTTGCTTCTGATCCAACTATGGTTAAGGTAAATGGCACAACTATTTATGAATCGCCCGGCGGATATAATTCTGAACATGGGATTTCGGGCGTAACCTTTGATACTGATACAAAAACATTAAACCTTACCAGCACTTCCTTAGAAAGCATTTATTCCAATGGTGATCTTACGATCAACTTAAGCGGTAATATCGCCGTGGATGCTGTAACATCAAATATCGCGGTTGAGGCGCGTGGAAATTTGACTGTTAAAGGAAGCAATGGATCTTCATTAAATATTATGGCTATGAGCGCAGATGATCGAGCAATTGAGCTTGCGGCCGACTCAACCTTGACTATTGGAGATGCCACTGATTTAGAGAATTTAATAACAGTAAGCATTCAACGGGGAAGAAATGTAAACACAGAGGGTAATACCGTAGTTGTTGAAGGTAATACATATAATTATACTCCGTCTGGAGGTGGTGATCCAGGAGATCCCGGCTTGCCTCCCGCTGGTGATCCTTTGCAAATCTATGTTGATGGGTTTGTAGTTATTGATGAGACGGCGGACCCTCAAATTACATCTTTTGAGGGAGAGGGATGGAGTATAGAGCAGGGATTTATGGGTATTTATGAACTAACCGTTGATGGTGGAACTACCCTCCCTTATATCAATGGAACTGGAGATGGGGCTTTATCTATCAATCCTCAAGGCGGAGATATCACGATTACTGAGAACGAAGACAGTAGGTCAATCAATATGGATGGCAATGTTGAAATCATGACTGCGATGGGTGCTACCACTGGCAATATTACCCTGATCGGCGGTATCCATACGGAGGGAAGAGTAAGTATAAATGATAGGGATATGGCCATCGGTAGTTCAGAGACACCCAGCTGGACAGGTATTGAAGCTAGAGAATTAATTGTAGGGTCTGGCAATCTTAGGATTTATACTACAGCCATAGCTTTGCAATATTTCGACGAAACTCCAGCTGAAGGAGAGGGAATGTTGGTTGAATCAAATGCTGGCAAATCTCTAACTGTAGTTTCGAGCGAAGCTGCCACGATTAGCGTTGTCTCTGTCCGAGTTTCTGGAGGAGGCAAAGTCGACCTGTCTTACTCTAGATCGTTGGGCTCCTTCACTCCGGAAGCATCTCATTGGCCTTGGACAGATATGACTGGAACAGAGGAAGAAAACCCGCTGCCGGCTACAGTCACTTGTGAAGAGGGTACGGATATCACCAATAAATATCGGATGACCACTACCGATGGTAATTTCTTATTAGAATCGCTAGCAGGAACTCTTTATCAGCTTGGATGGAATATTCCGGGGGCAGAAGATTCGGATGTAACAAATGGAACAGTTAAAGTAATTGCCGCCAATGGATATAGATTTACCTCCGGAGGTTATACTGACTATTCCATAGAAGCGGGGAGCACGGTTACTATTGAGCTTCTTCCTGATTATGGCTATCAATATGTTTCTGGTGGTTTGAACGGTAATCAGACTAGTCCAGATGAAGGAAAAGCGTCTTATACTTTTGAAATGCCTAGTAATCATCTTCATCTTAGCGCCATATTTGAAAAAATGGACGATAAAATATCTGTAAATACCGATAAGATACAATCTGCCTCTATCGCACTACCCAGCGGTGAAATAAATGGCAATGCAGAATTTAAGGTTTCTACTGCTGAAGTTTCAGATACTTCTGCGTTTACCCAGTTGGCTGGAAACAACACTATCGGAGGTTATTTAGATCTGTCTTTGCAGGAGGTAATTTATAAAGGCACTGCCGATGAAGCTTGGACAACAAATATTACCGACCTCGATAAGCCGATGACAGTAAATTTGAATCTAGCTGCTGATTTGCAGGGGCATGCTGATTATATGGTTTTGAGAAATCACAATGGTACGGTTAGCGAAATTGACAGCACTTATGACGCAAATAGCAAAGCTCTCACTTTTGCCACAGACAAATATTCTACTTACGCAATTGCTTATAAGGATACGGCTAGCGCATCTGTCGCCAATCCTCAAACTTATGACGGTATAACAAATCAAATAATCTTGGGAATTGTGTGTTTATTGGGGTTATTTGGGCTAATGATATATTCTAAAAAAATATCACTTAAGAGCTAAATATCTACAAATTTATATATTGTTTTATTAGAATACACTTCCCATGACTTTACAGTCGGGGATGTAAGTGAGGAAATTTTAGTTAGTCTTTTCTTTCCTATAAAGCAAATAAGAGTAGATAGTCAGAAACAAAGTAAGAGCGAGGATTATGACGATAAAGACGATAAAGGCATAATCTTTCCAGATCATAGACAGTAAAATTAAAATTGCGCTGTAGCGGAATATCTTTCCTCCCAATAGATGGGTTTTTTTCCAAACGTTTTCACTTGCGAGTGTCCACGGCGTGCGAATTCCGATACTAAAATTATGACGTGAATTCTGTATTAAAGACCCCATGTTATAGAATAAAATTGCAAAAGCGGGAATTATAAAATAAACAAATTCAAATGTGTAGCCCAAATTCCAAACAATTGACAATGCGTAGATATAAGTAAAAAACAAGCATATCATGGCAATAAAATTGTCAAAATAAGGACGGAATTTTTCGATATTTTTATAATTTGGATCAAGTCGCGGGATAAATATGAGCATGATGTAAATAACAATTAAAATAATTGGTAAAATAAAAATTCCCCAAAATTTGTTCATATAGCCATCGGGTTGACCGGTCGGTCCCCAGTGGGAAACTATTGTGTTTGGTAGCTGTGGGTAAACAACAATTGCCACAATTATACTTATGATAATTAAAAGGGGTGGGATGTATTTTGATATTTTGTTCATGGTTAAATATTAATATTTATAATCTCAAGTTTACAGTTTTTGCTTAAAGTTATATTAACAAATAATTTAAACTTGGCGGTGTGCTTTCGAAAAAATTCGAACTGATTTTGCCCAAAATTTATAGGGCGGGCGGAATTCCCCCCGAACCCCCCTTCCGCCCGCCGCACCTGTCCGCCTCTGGCGGAGAAGCGACCCTTTCGGATTGGACGATTTCAAGTTTTTCGTTCCGCTTTTAGCGGAACTCCGAGCTTTGCTCGGTTTGGCAGCAAATCCTTTTTTATCTAACGTGTGCGTGTATGAGAAGTTTCGCCGATTTCTTTATTATTTTATCATAAAGGAGGCGAAATTTTGATGAAAGAAAGGCGCAATCTTTAAAAATTATTCACGCACTTTTTCTTGAACCCCATACGTGCTGTTAGGCGATGTAAAAAATTACTGAGAATCTTACATTGTGTCATAGATAAGATCCTTTTCTTCGTTAGTAAGATTTCTGCTAAAGGGATAGAGAGTGTATTCAAATGACTCTTTTGGGATCTGTTTCCGGAAATTTTGTTGCCTTACGCCAACAAAAAGCTGTATAGAGGTCTCGTGTTTACAAGTTGACGTTGATAAAACAACAGTGTTTTCCCCAAGAATCGCCGATGCATCAAAGGTGTACCAACTTGGTGTTTTTATTTTTGTTGGCCGCTCAATGATTACAAAACTATTTCGTATGTAGGGTCGTAATCGCTCATGAAGAGCTTCTGATGGCTCGCCAGAATGTTGTTGTATTTCTTGTGTCCTAGTAAATACTCTTTGATCAAAAGTATCGGTTAACTCTTCCCCAGAAACAAATTTTTCAAATTGTCCGTCAACCATAGTTAATTTAGTAATTTTTTATGTCGTCTAATGTATCGGGATATCTGATGTTTTCACCTAGATATCATATTGATTATATCATAATAATAACGTTAGGAATATACGAAGTTTTCCGACATAGGAGGAAAATCTGGGTGAGGTGCGAGCCGAGTCCCGAACCGCATATCCCTTGTTATACGCCCCGAGCGACCATCGGGAGCGAGAGTGCAACGGGGCAAGCCCGTAGCGATAGCGGAGGGCGAAGCGTACATTTTTTTATCTTTCATTTTAAGTTTCCCGCGTAGCTTTTATTATTAAATGCAAAACAAATTTTTTCTGTTTTGGGCGAAGGGCAGAGGGGATAAAGGGGTGAATGCCCGAGCCCAAAACTCCTTATTATCTCTTATTATATTTTGCAAAATAATCATCAATTTCACTTCTTAGCTCTATTCCTACTCTTTCAAAACATTTTAATAAATCTTCATATGCACCTTCACCGCCAAGAAAATCCCAAAATTCATTGGCAACTTTTAGTTCCTTTTCTAAATCAAGCATTCCGCGTATTGTCCAGCGATTATATGGTTCCGGGTCATATGGATTGTAAGGAATAGCAATTAAAGTTTGAACTTTTGTTTTTGGATTTTCTGCTAAAGTAGTTGCTGTCCATTCTAATAACGTTCTTTTAAATTCTTTAAAACCGCCGGCATTTGGTTTTGCTGTTTTTATATCAAATAAAAATAATTCTCCTGAATGGCTTTCAAGCAATACATCAACTTTTGTTGGTTTAATTTTTCTGAACTCTCCTTGTTGTGCTACTTTTCTAATAATTTCAGTTTCTTTTTGTTTGTTTGGTGAAGATTTTGCTGTTGTAAGATCATCCATTATTTTTTGAATTTCCATTTGAGCTTCTGGGCTAATTTTATCACCAGCTACTGCTTGAGATTCTGCTCGTTTAAATTTGCTTTTGGCTAAAGAAATTGCAACTGGTTCAAAAATACTTGTTCCAAAATTGGTATTCAATGAGTGAATAAAAGAAAACAGTGCCATTCTGTCTTTGCCAAGCAATCTCGAATGAAAAGGCATTGCTGCTGGTTCTGGTTTATAGTTTTGGAATTTATGCCTAAGCGCATTTTTCAAAACATTTTCTACATCTATAATTTGTTGTTTGGTTAAGCTCATATTTTTGATTTTAAATGAAAAATAATTTCTGAGTAAGGATTTTTATCTCGTTCCGTTCGATTTAATACGGGTCGCTTGTATTGATTGACAATTTTCATCCCTGCTTTTTCTGCTATTGTAGGATATAAATTCCATTTATCATTTGCAACCAAGAAAACATCAAAATTTTTAGCAAGGTATTTTTTTGAATTTAATAATACTTGTGATATTCCTTCTATGTAAAAATTTTTTGCTTCTTGTCCCTGACCTTTGTACAAAGGTCCAATTTCTAGCTCATCATTTCTTTCAAATCCAAAAAGATCATAGGCGTAGGCGTGTTGCTCGTGGTAATCTATCTGCCCTACATATGGGGGAGATGAAAAAATGCCTTTAATTTTTTGTTTTTCAAAAAGATTATAAAATTCTTTACTTCTTGATTTTATTTCTTTTGCCATATCAACAGTTCTAGAATCTCCAGTAATGGTTGCCCAATAAGCACCATTTTTTATTTTTTGAAATTCTTTTATTCGGGCTATTGTGTCATTGGCATAGCGACCAAACCAATATTTTATTGAAAAAAGAGGCTTGCAAATTTTTTTATGCTTCCAGCAATAGTATGTAGTTGTCTGTGGTTTTTTTAGTGTAGCAAGATCGGAATGTGTCGTTGCCCTACAAGAGCGGATTGTTCGGCTTAATATAACCGCTAATACTCTTTTATTTTTTTCATCTTTAATTTTCTTGATTTGTTCAAAAGCAAAATCAATTTCTTTTCGGATATTTTTTATGTACCACTTATCAAGGAAAGACTTGCTCTTTTCTTGCTTTAATTCAATTTTATACTTTTTAACTAATTCATTATAAATAGCTAAAAACTCTTTTTCTTTGTTTATTGAATATTTATTTTCGTCAATTTCTTTTTTGTAAATTTTTCTTTTAAAATCAGGGGACGGAAAGTTTTTATTGTTGAATTTTGATAATTCAAAATATAATTCTTTTTCAAATTCTTGTATTTTTGCGTCGGTTTCAAATTTAGTGATCGCTAAATTTATATTTTTGATGTCTTGAATTAGTAAATCTAAGTCATAGTCCAATAGTTTTGTATCGGTTATCATGCAATTAAATCGCGAAATATCTACGCCCACTGCATGAATACCAAGCTCATTTGCCTGTACTAGTGTCGTACCTGACCCAGAAAAAGGATCTAATATAATATCGCCTTTTTTAAAAAAAGTTTGTTGTTTAAAATTATCTGTATGACTATCTATAAAATATTCAACTAATTGTGGGATAAATTTGCCCTTGTATGGGTGTAATCTATGAACATGTTTTGTCGTGTCCTTTTCTCTTAAATTATCAAAAGACAAATTCCAATTTAAATCATTACCAAGTTTCTTTTTCCACTCAACCTCTCTTTTCCCATTAAACGATTGATAATAATTTTTTAAATCATTGATATGAATTTGAGTACTGCCATTTTCACCATATTTTTTTACTTTTCCGTATTGTATTAAATAGGAAATGTTTGTTTCACTAATAGCACGACCCAAAAATGAGCTTGCCCATTCGCAAGCTTCTTTTATTGTCAATAACTGTTTAATTGCTATTGTACTCATATTTGTATTTTACAATAGATCAAAATATAAATAAATCGTTTGGGAGTTCCTTAGCGTTGCCTGCGAATGGGTTGGGTGGGGCAAGGGCAACATCAACTCTGGTGGCGTATTTTGCTTTGCAAA
Organism: uncultured Candidatus Saccharibacteria bacterium; assembly: GCA_964652345.1. Taxonomy (GTDB): domain Bacteria; phylum Patescibacteriota; class UBA1384; order CAZZBO01; family CAZZBO01; genus CAZZBO01. The sequence continues at coordinate 9,050 of CAZZBO010000001.1, forward strand.
ATACGCACTCCAAATCCGCCGAAAAAAGAGCCGTTGGAAACGAGGGCGAGGCGGAAGGGGGGTGTGGGGGGAATTCCGCCTCGCCCGAGCCGAAGCGAAGCTCCGCCACCGAATTTCGTGCCAGTTGAAAACTGGCGTGCCACCAAAAATATTTGAACAAATCTAATTATAATACATCTAATAATTTATGCCGCTATTTTCATATTTTCTAGCGTATTTCTTATTCGTTCTATTTCAGCATTATCTCTTTCTTCCATAACTAGTCTCTCAATGATTCTTATTCTTTCATTAAAAATCTTCAACGCTTGCTCTTTATCTCTTTCTGAAATGAATGAACTCTTAATACCATTTTTTGCAACTTCTTTAACATTATTCCAATTCATCAATTCGCTATGTCCGGTTAATAGAAATTGCGCATATTCTTTTGTTATATTTGTGCCACAAATCGCATCGTTGTCGGTACAAATTGTTATAGGAATTTCTTGATTAACCAATTCTTGAACTGGATGAATTGCCATACCTTCAGTATTCAAAGGAATTGAAGAAATGTTACAAACGCCACAGATTTCTACTGTAGCACCACTTTTTTTGAGATGGTCTAATGTTTCCAGATTTGATACCGCTTGAACACCATGTCCTATCCTGTTAGCTCCCATTTCTAATGCTTCCTCAATAGATTCATTACCACTTTTGCCTTCGTTATAAGTCGGAGTTTCGCCTGCATGTATGGTAACACCAATCAATTCACCTTTAATTTCACCCGATTTTATTTTATTATTATATTCTTTAATTAAATCAAACCCTTCTTTGAAATAGACTGGATTGTAGCCAGTGTCCTCTGGGCCAGCAATATCAAAACTGAATTTTTTGTCTGGATATTTTTGGGCAAATTCTACTGCTAATTTTGCATGCTCGATAACCTCTTCGGGTTTCCAGTCTCTACCTCTATATCCAAGAAAGGTGAAGCCAACTTTGGGTGCTTCTTCGCCATATCAGCACGAGATTTTTCCATTGCTTCTAAAATATTTTCTGTAGCGACATGCGGATCTAAAGTATTTCCCAAAGCATCTCTCTGACCAATAACAGAACAACGGATTTCTGTTGTTAGTTGTCCTGCTCGTGTTGCCTCCTCAATAATGCCTTTCACTGCGGCTTGATAATCTTCTGGAGTTCGAATAGCACTTCCTATCGTTCCGTAAGCTTTGTTAAAGGCATCTAAATTTTCAAATCCATCCTCACCATTGGTGTACGCATTTTTTATAGCCGCAATCTGTTCTTCATTAAACTTGTGAATTCGTGCACGCTCCAATAGAGTTTCCATTGGCACCGAACCCTTTAAGTGCTGGTGATTATTAGTTTTTGGCAAGAGCCGGGCTAAGACATAAGAAATTTTGATATTTTCTTGTTCTGGTGTGTTTTTAGTATCGGCAATAATCTCTCTCAAAACAACTCTGGCTTCTTCAGCTCTCGAACCAAAATCCATTGAGTTAATCCGTGTTGATATTTCACGATCTAATTCTTTTACAACTTCAGCGGCATGCTTAAAATCATCACGCAGAGTTTCTATATCAGTTTCGGCAAAATAGGATTTATAAACTTTGGCTTTCCTTTCAATGCCATTATACTCGGAAACTAATTCATTAAATAATTCCGCAAGTTCTTCTGGTTTTGCTGTCTTTTTTTGTTCTTCAAACGACCGCAATAATTCAAAAGCTTTTTTCGACGCTGGATTCATTGGATCAGCGACATATCTTTTAAGTATCTCGCTAATATCACTTGCGAATACAGAATTTTTGTTCTCGTTGATAATTAAAATCTGTCCAGGTCTAACAGTAACATCCCCTTGCATCCGTTGCATACATATTGGACTTTTCTAATACATAATCCATTGGTACTTTATCATTAATTCTACTATGTATCCTTTGTGTGTTGTAGAAAAGAAGATAATCCATTAATAGGTGGTTGAATTGATCTGTATTGGCAAAGAGAGTCTGTTCATGATTGTTAATAAACTCATCTTGAATAGTACGATTGAATCTTTCAATGAAAGCGTTTTGTTTAGGATTTCTGGGATAAGTAAAGAAGTGTACAATCCCATTCTTAAGCATCTCTTGATCAGCATATTTTAAAAATTCACTACCGTTATCAGTTTGAATAGCTTTAATCGAAAAAGGAGCAACACTAATTAACTTAGAGATGAAATCAGCAGATGATTTAGAGGAAAGATGTTTGTAAGAGTAAGCAAAAGAAAATTTAGATTTGGTTTCAATAGCAGTAATAATGTATCTTCTAATACCATTATCAAACTTAACTATGGCGTCTAATTGAACAAGATCTCCTAGTTCATTAACTTCATAGCCAAAGATTCGTCTCTTAACTTGCCTCTGTCTCTTTTGGGCACGATTTCGATCGTAAAGATAGAAGAACCAATTATTACGTTTGATGATCTTACCGATAGTGGAGGCAGAAATACACTCAAGGTCATTCTCTCTACAAAACTCATCTAAAAGAGGTTTTATCTTGTCTTTGGAGAGTCTTGGATATTTTTTTCTTAAATCATGGATAAATTCATAAATTTTAGTTTCAATATACATTCTTCTTACTTCCCTTGGTTTGCGAGAGCCATTAATTAAACTATGTAAACTACCTCCTGACTCTCTTAATTTCTTCTTCCACGAATATATCGTAGAACGAGAGACATGAAAAGCATCACGAGTGGGATTAAGTCCATATTTATCAAAGAAGATAATGATTTTAATCTTATCTTTGATCTCTGGATGATCACGACAAAGTTTAGAATTGGTTATTATTTTCATTAACCTTTTATACCCCACAATGCCCCTGTATAGAAAGTAGGTATTACGACACAAATAACTCATTGGGCTCCTTTCTTATCTTGTAAGAGTCCAATATGTATCGTAACTTGTGCATTATTTTTTATTTCAATAAATCATCAACTCGAACTTCCAATGCTTTAGCGATTTTTTGCAAAGTTCCAATAGTCGGATTAGTAATTCCGCCTGTTTCGAGCTTGATGATTGAATTATAAGAAACATCCGCCAGTTTTGAGAGGCGATCTTGAGACAAGCCCTTGGCTTGTCGTAATTTCTTTATATTCTTGCCGATTTTATTCTCTTGTGCCATACTTGTATTATAATAATGGTATGATACAATAGTATTATGAAAACTTGTATCTCAATCCTACTATTAGAATACATCTTTCCTTTGATTTTTACAAGGGAGTTTAATGTTGTGTGCGCACGGGTGGGTGGGGCAAGGGCAACATCAACTCTGGTGGCGTATTTTGCTTTGCAAAATACGAAAATCTTGAAAGCTAATTTGGACTCGGCGGGGCAAACACAAATTCCTTACGATTTCACAAAAAGTGATAATTGGCGGTGAGGGTGGGATTCGAACCCACGGAGACCTTTCAGCCTCACTTGTTTTCAAGACAAGCGCACTAGTCCGCTATGCGACCTCACCAAACAAAAATAAAATGGCGCGCCCGGCAGGAATCGAACCTGCGACCTTCTGGACCGCAACCAGACGCTCTATCCACTGGGCTACGGGCGCACTCAACATATTTTATCATAAATTTAACCTGATAACAATTAGATATTTATATCTTGTCTTGGGCGAGGTGCTGGTTTTTTAACTCTTTAAAGACGAAGTGTTGATTATTTTTAAAAATTAGTTAATATTATTCTAACAATCCGCAAGAGAAGGTCTTGACTGTTCTATTGTGGAATACTGTGGGAGGTATAGGATTGGAGATTTATTTTTCCAGTGAAGCTGTAGCACTAGCGTGCGATGGCGTTTTTCCAGCAAACAGATTGGACGTCATCCGCAACATTCCTGACCCCTGGAGGGCGTACCAGTACGCCATAGACGCACTGAACAAGGAAGCTCTACCAGAGGAACCAGACGAGTTTCTTCGTCAATCAGGCATTTGCTTCGGCTGATGCCATTTGTTTGGCCCGTTAAATAACATTGCATATTTGGCGGGCTTTTGTTGTATAATGATATTATGCAAAAGAAAAATGAAAAAATTGTTTATAAGAAAAAAAGCGAAAAAAAACAAGAGAGATCGTTTTCAGCAATCGTATGGCAGACTCATGAATTTTCCAAATTTGACCCTTGGACAGGGTGGTATGTTGCTATTACATTGATGGCGACGTTGGTGATCGGCACTATTTTTTATTTCCATGTATATACCTTATTGGTCGGACTTTTTTTGATTGTGCTCTTGATAGTTCTAGAAATAAGCTTAGAACCGCGACTAGTGAGAGTAGAAGTAAATGATTTGGAAATAAAATTTGGTGAAAAAAAATTTAGTTATACTAAGATAAAATCTTATTCGATCACAAAGTTAAGAGAAAAAAAGCATCTTGTTCTTAAAACTACAATGCCCCTAATGTCTTTGGTGGATATTCCGCTTGGCAAGCAAACAGAGGAAGAGTTAAGAAATTTTTTAAACAAGCAAGTTCCCTATTGTCATATAGAAAAACACCCTGTTGATAGGTTGATTTTTTGGAGATAAATTTATAAACTCAAACAGGATATTAAATTTTTTTAATTATTTTATTACGAAATCATGGACAAAAAATATATTTTAGTAACTGGTGGAGCCGGCTATATTGGAGCTTTTACTGTTAAAGAGCTACTTGATCACAATTATCCAGTATTGGTGGTGGATAGCCTTGAAAACGGGCATAGAGAAGCTGTGGATAAAAGGGCAGTGCTGGAAGTTGCCGATTTAGGCGACAAAAAAGCAATACAGAAAATTTTTCATAAATATTCGATAGAAGCTGTGATAGATTTCGCGGCTTATCTTGCAGTAGGTGAATCAATGATAAATCCTCAAAAATATTTGAAAAACAATGTAGAAAATTTCATAAATTTACTTGAAGTTTTAAAAGATAGTGGATGTAAGTATGTGATAAAATCATCAACAGCTTCCACCTATGGCGATCCAAAAGACAAATATTTTCCTCTCGAGGAAAATTATCAGGATAGCATCAAACTTGAAAAATCAGCGCTTTTAGAAGGAGAGTGGAATGGAGAAAAAACAAGTAGTGAAGATTTTTTAACAAAGTATTTTGAATTTTATAATAACATTATTTCTAGCAGGCAAGAACTGAAATTGGATAAAGAAGAGAAGACAAAGCTAAGAATTCCGGCATCTATCTATGGAGTTACAAAATTGACTGATGAAATTTTGATGCAAAAATATGAAAAAATGTATGGATTAAAAAGCATTGCTTTGCGTTATTTTAATGTTTGCGGAGCAAGCATAGACGGCAAATTGGGTGAAAACAAGCCCAAGCCGACAACACTTATGACTTTAGCGATAGACAGTATTTTTTCAAAAAATAAATTAAAGGTATTTGGCAACGATTATCCTACTAAAGATGGCACGGGTTTGCGCGACTATATTCACCCGTTGGATTTGGCAACAGGGCATTTGAGGGCGTTAGAATATTTAAAAAAACACAATACATCTCAAGTCATAAATCTGGGTAGGGGGGAGGGATTCACAGTGCTAGAGGTAATTAAAGCGGTTGAGAAAGCAAGTGGCAAAAATATAAACTTTGAATTTGTTCCAAGAAGAAGTGGAGATCCGGCGATCTCTTTTGCCAAAGTGGAAAAAGCTCACAGATTGCTTGATTGGCAGGCAAAATACAATCTAGATGATATGGCAAAAGCATCCTGGAAGTGGACTAGCAACTTAAAAGAGGGTAGAGTTTACTATTGATTTTTGCCGAAAAAATTTTTTAAAAATCCTCTTGAGGAAAAATGAGAAAATACCCAGTATTTTGAGATGAAAAAGTTCCATGATACTGTGACAATAGTTGCGCCAAGATAAGCTATAAGATCATTGAGTTTGACAATATGGACCAAGATATAGAGGGTTGAAGCATTTATTGCTAAACCAATTCCTGCAGTAATATAAAATTTGATAATTTCGTTGTACCGCGCTTTATCTGATTTTTTAAATGTCCAATTGCGATTAGCGTAGTAGCTAAATGCGGACGCAAAGATAAATGCGATAATTTTTGCTCGCACGGGTTTGTCGGAGAATAGATCGACAAATCGTGTTAGTCCGAAGTATATTAAAAAATCAATTAATGTATTGACCGAACCAACGATTCCAAATTTTATAAACTGTCTTGGCACTTGTTTATTTTAACAAAATTAGTTATTGATTAAAAGTAGAAAATAGAGTATTTTTATTTATATGTATATGAAACTAGCAATAATTATTCCCGCTTACAATGAGGAGGGCTCTATTGAAAAAGTGCTTAAGAGCCTACCAAAAAAAATTAAGGGAGTCAACGAGATTGTCAGTATTGTGATTGACGATGGATCTACTGACCAAACATTTTTAAAAGCAAAAGATCTTGCAAATTATTGCGTTAGACATGTAGTTAATTTAGGTTTAGGAGCGGCATTGACTACTGGATTTAATGTGGCAAAAATTATTGATGCAGATTTAGCACTTACCCTTGATGGCGATGGACAACACGACCCGAAAAATATTATTAGTTTAATAAACCCAATTATGACAAGAAAAGCAGATGTTGTAATAGGCACAAGAATGAAAAATACAAAAGGAATGCCATTAATTAAAGTATTTGGTAATTGGGCTATGAATGTGATGACAGCTTTAGTACTACAAGCTTGGTCAAGCGATACACAGTCAGGAATGAGAGCACTATCTAGAAAAGCTTTACAAAAAATGGAATTAAATTCTGTTGGTTATGAGATCTCTTCTGAAATAATAGGTGAAGCGCATAGGACTAAGCAAAGAGTAATAGAAATTCCAATAAAAACAATTTATACAGATTATTCTATGGCTAAAGGGCAAAGTGTAATAAATGCGGTGAATATTTTTACAAAGCTTATAACAATAAAAATAACTGGGAAAAAGAAATGTTAATATTTACAAAAATTCTTATAATTTTTATGGCAATACTTGTTATATCTAAATCTTTACATGATTATAAGAAAAAAAATGAAAATATTTATACTTTTCTATTTTGGAGTGGAACATGGATTTTTATTGTTTATGTTGCACTTAAACCCGATTTATTTTATGACATCATTAATAGTCTGAGTAATGAAAATATTGGTATAGGAACCTTGGTTGGTGTAGCATTTGTTTTTTTATTTTTTATAACTTATCGGATTTATATAAAGACTAACCGATTAGAGCAAAAAATTAAAGAAATTGTCATGAAAATCGGACTGAAGGATGTTGAGTAATGAAGATCTCAATAGTAGTGCCGTCTTTTAATCAAAAAAAGTACATTGGAAGAACCATTGAGAGTATATTAAGTCAAGAGGGTGACTTTAGGATTGAGTGTATAGTGTTTGACGGTGGATCTACTGATGGGACTGTTGAAATCCTCAAGGAGTTTTCAAAGAAAATTAATGATGGGGCGTATCAAGACAAAAGCCAAGGTGTTGATTTTTTTTGGGTAAGCAAAAAAGATAAGGGGCAGTCGGACGCAATAAACCAAGGACTAAAAAAAGCAAGTGGAGACATTCTTGCTTACCTAAATTCTGATGATGTTTATATTGAGGGTAGCTTTCAAAAGATAGTAGATGCCTTTGGGGCTGGGTCAAAAGAAATGTGGTTAACGGGATTTTGTGGAATAATAGATGGACAAGACAGAAAGACTAGAAATATTATCGCGGGTTATAAAAATTTTTGGTTGCGCCACTATTCGTATAATAAACTTCTAGTTTTAAATTTTATAAGTCAGCCTGCTACTTTTTGGAAACGGGATGTTCACGGTAAGGGTGGGTATTTTAATGAAAATATGCATTACGCAATGGATTATGATTTTTGGCTACGAATAGGCAAGAATTACCGTCCAATTATTTTAGATAGTGAGTTAGCGGACTTTCGGGTTCATAAAGAGTCAAAGGGTGAGACAACCTATAAAAAACAATTCGCAGAAGATTTTGAAATTTCTAAAAAATATTCCAAGAACAAAATACTAAATCTCTTACACCAAATACATAATTTTTTGATTGTATCAATTTATAAACTAATTAAATGAAAAAAGAATCGTGTATCGTTATAATTCATCCACACTTTACTATACCGGGTGGCGCGGGGAAAGTGATTCTAGAGTTGGGTAAAAGACTATCCCGTGAATATGATATAAAAATTATTTGTCAGCGAGCAAATAAGGAAATAATAGATAATTACCCTGAGATTGAAGTATTGTCACTCCAAGGACCTCTTACTCACAGTATATTTTTTTGGTCTTCGTTTTTCTTTTGGCGACAAAAAACACACAAAATAATTGACAGTATCAAAATAAAGTATAAAAAAATCGTTGTTATTTGTAATGTATTTCCTGCGAATTGGATTGGAATTCCATATAAAAATAAAAATCCACAAATTCCTATGTATTGGTATTGTCATGAACCAAGTGCTTTCATTCATGATGCAAAATGGATAAATGCTATAATCAATCCTAGTAAGCGAGCTTTAATCAAAATATTACTTCCATTACTATCTAGATACGATAAATTTTTAACGAAAAAAACAGATAAAATATTTGCAAATTCTATTTTCACACAAAGAAATATAAAAAAAACATATAAACGAGAATCAATAGTAATTTATCCGGGAGTAGACAGTGAAAAATTTCTACCCATTGAATTTAATAAAAAAAAGGACTATATTTTGACAGTCGGCAGATTAACTAAGTTTAAAAGAATTGATATTTTAATTAATACACTAAAACAATTAAAAAATAAAAAAATTATTCTAAAAGTCGTAGGAGATGGGGAAGAAAAAATGAGCTTATTAGCATTAACAAAGAAATTGAACTTAGAAAATAGAGTTGAGTTTATTTCGGGTATTTCTGATGAAGATTTAGTCGAAATTTATGCTAAGGCAAAAATTTTTATACTAGCATCAAAAAATGAACCCTTTGGAATAGTACCAATTGAAGCAATGGCTTCAGGAACGATGGTTATCGCAGACAACTCAGGGGGACCAAAGGAAATTATTGATCATAATAAAAATGGAATCTTGATTAATGATATGAAGTGTAGTGAATTAACAATAATTTTGGATAATTTATTTTCAACAGAAAAGGTAATTAGTGACTTATCTAAAAATACTCGTTTGAAAGTAATTAATAGATTCACATGGGATAACAGTGTAAAGGAGATTTCAAAACAATTATGGTGTATTTCGATATCATTGATTCTATCTACATATTTGGAATATTTATTCTATTAACAATGATGTCTTTTTCATTTTATTTACCTCTAAGACAGCTGATCAAAGATAGCGATATAGTTTTGGCTCTAGTAATTCCTATTTCATTGAGTATGATAATTTCAATAGGATATATTTTTTATTTAACTCCTTTCATAAATTTTTTTCCTCTATTTCTAATAGTATTTTTAATAATTTTAAATTCTCTCTTTTTTATTAAGCATGATAATATAAAATTCACTATTACATCAAAAGCGGTTTTTCCCTCTTTATTTGTTTTGATACCTGTAATATTTACCAGATATTACGATTCGATTGTTAATATAATTCCCGGAAATAATGATACATTCAACCATATATATTTTCTGTTAGATCTCGACAGAATTGGATATATAAGCAGTTCGTACTATGCCCCAGCCCTTCAATTAATATTTTATCCTATATTTAAATTACTTCCTATATCAGAAATATATCGTTTTGGTGGACCAACACTTGGAATTATAACCCTACTGTCATTATTTCTAATATTGAGAAATTTAGTCAAACATCAATTAAGTTTGATATTTTTTATCTTACTTTCCTGTTTGCCAATATTTAATCAATTCACATTACAATCAATTAGTTTTTTTACTTCAGCATTGAGCTTTATTTTTTTTGTTACAATTATTTATATATTAGGAATGGATAAATTAATCAATGCTAAACTAAGATTATTTTTATTACTTATAATTAATATTGCCATAGCTTTGTCAGTGCCTTATTTATTCGTACAATTAATCCCTGCCCAATTCATCCTTTTATGTTTGATAATTGTATATAAAAGAAAATTTAGCTCTGAATACATAAAAATTATTAGTTATTGCCTGGCTTTATGTATTTTAGGCTTTGCGTTTGCTTTCTTTCACATCGTGTTACAAACAAAGCTATTAGGAAGAGGAACTCAAGCATCTTTTCCAATGATACCAATAACAACAAATTCTGATGGAAGGTTAGTAATTACAGATAACTTTAACTTTAAAGAAAATAATTACAATATTAAAAAAATTTTATCAGCTAATCCTTTTGCTTCACGTTACTTATTGCCCATGTACAATACTGGATATGAACTACAAAAAATAAAAAACATCAGAAAGCCCGACAATATTGTCGCAATTGGGTCATATATTTGGATTATATTATCAATTCCACTAATATTTTTTTCATTAAGAATTAAAAATAATTATTTATTTATTATTTCAATTTTTAGTATATTTTTTGGAATCTTAACACAAACTGGTTTATTAGAAATGAGTATTTATAGAGGAAGAGTTGGTTGGTATTTATTACTTCTGTGTTTATTAGGGTCAACAATAGTTTTCGATGAATTAATTAAAAATAGAACAATTCAATATTTAAAATTAATTTGTATAATCTTACTACCTTTATCATTTTTCGATCCGCCCAAATTTTATCGACCACATTATACTGATTCATATGATTTCGCATATTATTTAAATCAAAATATTGAAAAAAACAAAAAAGTATATTTTATTGCCAGAGATCAACAGCTCGCTCTTTTATCAGATAGATTTATAATCAAACCCCTTGAATTAAATTCTTTTCAGACACTAACAAAGCAATCCAATGTATATTTAATTATTGAAAAATTTTATAAAATCGCAGACCCAGTGCTTTCTCAGCGAGCATATTCTAATGACAAAAATTATAAAGAATATTTTATAGCACAAGAAAAAGAAACCGCTATGTTTAATGAATATAATGAATTAATACTTAATTCTGAAGAGATTAGATCTTATCAACTTATAAAAGAAACGGACACTTTAAAAATATATCAAAGAAAGGATGTAAATGAAATATCTATTATCAATAGTAATACCAATTTATAATGAAATTAGCACAATAGATGAAATACTAAAAACAGTTGAGTGCGCAAAACTCCCTAAAGATATTGAACGAGAAATTATACTGGTAGACGATTGTTCGACTGACGGCACAAAAGATATATTAAAAAAATTACAAAAAACAAATAAATATAAAATTATTTATCATGAAGTTAACCTGGGAAAGGGAGCGGCACTAAGAACGGGCTTCCTTAATGCGAAGGGGGATTTTATCCTTGTTCAAGATGCCGATTTAGAATACGACCCCAATGAGTATTCTGTACTCTTAGAACCCATGCTATCTAAAGGTGCTGATGTTGTATATGGTTCTCGTTTTATGGGAGGAAGGCCTCATAGGGTTTTATATTTTTGGCATATGGTTGGCAATAAGTTTTTAACTACTCTTTCAAATATCTTTTCTGATTTAAATCTTACTGATATGGAAACTTGCTATAAACTTTTTAAAAAGGAAATAATAAAAAAAATAAATATTGAAGAAAACAGATTTGGATTTGAGCCCGAGATTACCGCTAAAATTTCATCTATTGCCAGAAAGGAAGGAATTTCAATTTATGAGGTTGGAATTTCATATTATGGAAGAACATATAATGAGGGTAAAAAAATTGGATTTAAGGATGCCCTATGGGCGTTGTACTGCATTTTGAAGTACAACGATTCAACACCAACCAAAACACTAAAATACATTGGATCTGGCCTGATAGTTTTCCTAAGTCAGATATTCACATTAACCTTGATTGTTGAAAACTTAACAACACAAAATACACTAAATCTTAATATTGCAAATATAATTAGTATCGAAATTGCCACCCTAGTTGCTTTTATTTTGCACTCAAAAATTACCTGGAGGATAAAGTTTAAATCAATAAATGATATGATAAACAAGCTAATCAAGTTTCATTTTATAACGCTAGCTGGAGTTATTATTCGAGGATTAATTTTTTACTACCTCATTAAACAAAATTTTGATTATAGATTAGCGGCAATTGTCGGTATCTTAATAATTATTTTATTAAATTTTATAGGTTATGATAAATATGTTTTTAAAAACAGAGAAAAACTTAAATTACAATAAAAAAAATGTTAAACGATGAACGATATATTAATTTCAATTGTTAATTCTAAATTATGGCTGTTTGATTCAGTTGGCTTTACTTCGTATATCGTTTTATTGTGGCAGATTTGTTTAGTTTTTTTATTAGTAAATAGGTTAAGATGTCTTAAAATATTCAAAAATTACGAAAAAATTGATTTAATAATTTTTTCTATAATAATATATTGTTTTTTTATATTTTTCTTTATTGAAATCTCATCATTATTTAATATCTTAACATCAAAAATGAGTTGGATATTTAAAATATTCTTAACATTTTTATTGCTTAATCCTATCAATATTAAATTGTCAAAAATCAGAAAAGTATTTTTTTCAGTAAAATTCTATCATCTACTTGAAATTTTTAAAAAAAGTAAAAAAAAGTTTTATTTACTTCCATTTATTGGACTGGGGCTTGTGTTGATAGGTACTTTTTTAATAGCGTTAATTGCATCGCCAAATAATTGGGATTCAATGACATATCATCTTCCAAGAATAATGCATTGGCAGCAAAATAATTCTATTGGATTTTATGATACTTCGGTGACTCGCCAACTTTATTCGAGTCCTGGGGCAGAGTATTTAATATTATACTTACAGCTGTTAACTGGAGGAGATCGGCTAGCAAATTTTATACAATGGTTTGCTCTATTTGGGAGTCTTTTAGTTGTTTGGAATATTACAAAACAGCTTGGAGGTAATTATTGCTCAAGAGTTTTTGCGGTTCTTTTTACCGCTTCAATACCTATGGCGATATTACAAGCTACTAGTACGCAAACTGATCTCATAGCTAGCTTTTGGATACTCTGTTCTATTTACCTAATCCTCAAAATAGTAAAAGATACAAATTTAGTTTTAGCAACACTTTTAGGTTTAAGCGGAGGCATCGCACTACTTACCAAAGCAACATCATTGCCATTTTTATTACCTTTTGGCTTTTATTTATTATATAGACTGTTTTTATTGCAGCGATTTAAAAGTTATAAGATTGTAATTATAACTTTGGGTGTTGCTTGTATGGTCTATTTACCGTTTTTAGCTAGAAACTTTCACTACTACGGATCTTTTACTTCGCCAGATAGTAGAATGATAACAAACGAAAATATTACTCTTTCTGTGGTGAGCTCTAATTTAATAAGAAATCTTACAATGCATGCAGATTTGGGTTTAAAAAACAATCACTCTGTTGTTTCAAATTTTACAAAAAAAATACACAATGTATTGGGCTTAAATCTAAATGCTACAGAATCAACTTATGGAGGAAATTTGTTTTCAGTCATTCCATATCAAAATAGGTTCGATGAAGATACGGCTACAAATCCGGTGCACCTTGCCTTGATAATAGTTAGCGCGGTTATTTTAGTTTTGAGATATAAAATTGAAAAAAATTATTTTTTACTAGGATTATTATCCTTAGTATTATTTTCTGCACTATTTCGCTGGCAAATTTGGGGCTCAAGACTGCAGTTGCCTTTTTTTATTATAATAGCTCCCGCTGTTTCAATTATACTAACAGAAAAAATAAAAATTAAATATCAATCATTGTTTATGTCAATCGTGGCAATTTGTTTTATTTTCTATACATTTCCATTTGTGACTAATCATGGAATTAGGCCATTACGGGGACCCGAAAGTATACTTGTCAGGGAAAGATATGATCTTTATTTTGCGCATAATAGATATATGAAGAACTATTACACTGAAGCAGTTAAACATATACCCGAATGCCAAAGCGTAGGTTTGATAATTAAAAATGAAGCATTTGAATATCCATTGTTACTATCGATCAAAAAAAAGAATCCGGATATAAAATTTTATCATTTGTTAGCTGAAAACTCATTAATTAAATATTCGAATCTACACAAAAACAACATGTGTGCTATTATTAAGGTTGACCCTTATCCTTTGGGGGGTCAATTGTTGCTAACTCAGGATAACGGAACAAATATTCAAATGATTTGGTCTAGCCCAAACAATGAAGTTGCCGTGTATAAACTATTAATAAATGATGAAAAAAAATAATTATAAAATTTCAATAGTAACTCCAAGTTATAATCAGGGAAAATTTATTATCGAGACTTTTGATTCGATATTGTCTCAGGGTATTAAAAATTTAGAATACATAGTTATGGATGGCGGCTCAACTGATTCAACCTTAACAATTGCCGATAGATATAGGTCTTTGTTTACGAAAGCAGGGATTTCTTTTATATTTATTTCTGAGAAAGACAATGGACAGTCGGATGCAATCAATAAGGGTTGGAAAATGGCTACGGGTGATATTTTAACTTATATAAATTCTGATGATTATTATACTAGAGGTGCTTTGAAGGAAGTGTTGAAATATTTTAATAAAAATGCTGAAGTTAAATGGGCATACGGTGGTTGGATGTATGTAAATGAAAAAGGCAACCCCTTTTTAACTAGACAACCCATAGATTATAACAGAAATAAATTATTAAATTATTGCAACATTGGACAACCTAGCTGTTTTTTTAGACGAGAATTATTAGATGATTTTGGTTATCTAAATACTAGCTTACATCTTACCATGGATTATGATCTATGGTTAAGGTTTGCCTCTAAATATCCAGCGGGTATAATCAATAAAGTTTTATCCTGTATGAGATATCATAAAAATGCAAAAAGCGTGGAACTAACCAGCAAACAACTGCTTGAAGCTTATCGAATAGGTTCTAAATATACTAAAATATTCAACTGGAGAAGAATTGTTCAATTATTTTATTTAATTAGGGGTTTTATAGTAAATTATCTAAGAATTTCAAAGATACAACGGGAATTAAAATAATTTATAATCTTAAACCCTGTTTTTCGTCACAATAATCGAAAAATAAATGAACATCCGTATTATCTTAGCCAATAGTTTAAAAAATATAATTCTTTAAACTAAATTTTCCTAAAACAAATACGACAAGCAATTATTTCATATAAATACGAAATAATTGTTAGAATAAAAAAAATTGCAACTGATATCAATTTTGGATTATAAATTAAAATAAGATAGACCAAGACAAAAACAATTGGCTTGAGAAGTGCAAATTTTTTTCCAATATTAAGTAAAATAGCCGATGACGACATAATTGATCCGTAAAAAACTATAATAATTTGTAAATATGAAATGAATGATACCAAAATAACATAAAACAAATTTAGTTCATATTGCGAACCAAATAACTTCATTGTAAAAACGGACAATAATGAAAATATTAACAATAATGGAAAAAAACTAATTCTTGTCAGAGTATCAATTTTTTTTAATATAACCTTTTTATTATCTGCTATATTTATTGACGGAAACAATACATTTAGCAATGCGATTGCAAATTGTCCCACTATAACAGTAGATGATAACAAATATGCAGTATAGATTCCGAGTTGGCTAGGTCCCAAATAATTAAATATAAAGAATCTATCTGCGGTATTAATAAATATTGATACTAATGAAATAATTACTGCTGCTTTCCAGTAAACAAACATCTTACTCCACAAAACCTTATCCCATGAACGAATATTAATTTTTACCTTTTTTAAAATAATTATTACTGAAAAAATATATGCGACAGCAAAGATCAAATAGAAATTATATATTTTCAAATTTTGTACAAACATTAATAAACCTAAAGTTAATAAAAGAATAGTTATTGCTTCAAATACTTTTATAGCAGATTGAAACTTGAATAAATTCATAGATTTTATAATATTATCGAATAAAGTTCTAAACGTAATAATTAATCCTAAGATTAAACCAAGCTGGATTATTACATTTGAAGTTTGTAAAAAGTAAGCAATTTTGGAGGTGAATAATAAAAAAATAATTAGAAATAAAAGAGAAGTTAGCGTGATAAAAATAATAGAATTTGAAATAGATTTATCTCTTTGTTCTTTAGTATTTTGGTGCGAAATAAACTTAATAGAGGTCGAATCTAGACCAAAAAACATTATAGTTGATGAAAGTGTCGCAATAACCACAATTAATGAATATCGGCCGTATTCTTCAGGACCTAAAACACGACCCATTATGATATTAATACTGATAAGTATTACTCCGCTAAGAAAGTATCCGATAACAGACCATGAAAGATTATAAATGAAACTCTTCATGGTATCACTCATAGAATGCCCGAAAATAAATATATGTATTTTTTCCAAGATTATAATATTTTTTTGTTTTATTAAGTCAAGCATATGTTTACAAAAATTTTAATTATCACTAAATTCTTTCAGCATATTTGTGGCATATTTTTTCCATGAAAGATTATTTTTTACAAAATTTGCTCCGTTTTTGGAAATCTTTTCCATAACTATAGGGTTATTAATTAATACCTTAATATGGTCAGCGATCAATTCTGGAGATTTTGGTTCAACGATTAATGCATTTTTCCTATCAGATAATACTTCATGCGCCCCAGAGGTTTTACTAACTATGCAAACACAACCAGATAACATTGCTTCAAATACCGCAAGACCCCAAGTTTGTTCGTGATTTGGAAACACAAAAATATCTGATTTCCGATATGTATTTATTAATTTTTCTTCACTCATGCCGTTAACCAATGTAATAAACTTAGCCAATTTTTTTTGCTTTATTCGTTTTTTAATAAATAAATAATAGTCGTAAGATCTTGTGTTGATGCCATTTATTGTAAGATGAATATTGGTAATCTTTTTATTTTTTAAAATATCGATAGCATCGACAATATCTTCAAATCTTCTATGAGGAAAAAAAATGCTTGACGCAAAAACTTGATAATTTGATTTTTTATATGTTTTTCTTTCATAAATATATTTGTTAATATCTATTCCGCTTCTTATAACAGTTGCGTCTTTTTTATATATATTTTTACATAGTCTCTGGTTTCTCTTGTCGAGCACAATAACTTTAACTATCTTTCTTAGACTTAACCAAGCTATAAATTTTTGTAAAAAAACAAATAATTTATAGATTATACCGGTGTTCGAGTATGAAACATCGGCAACATCATTCATCATCCAAACCATATTTTTATGTTTTAAGTTTCGTGCTACTTTATATGCTTTATAGTCA
This sequence comes from uncultured Candidatus Saccharibacteria bacterium, assembly GCA_964652345.1. Taxonomy (GTDB): domain Bacteria; phylum Patescibacteriota; class UBA1384; order CAZZBO01; family CAZZBO01; genus CAZZBO01. The sequence goes on from CAZZBO010000001.1 coordinate 26,353, forward strand.
TGTAAATTGATTACATGATAGTGGTTTTTAATATTCTCTTTTTCTATTAGAGAAGAGAGCTGTCTTACCTCTTTTGTACTTCTAAAAATTTCACCAAATAATTCAAAGCATAATTGTAGCTTCAAGAATAAAGGATAATGTTTTTTGGGGATAACTTTATCTGAAAAATGAACAGCTTTAATGTTGAGATTTGAACATATATCAGTATAACAATTTTCTTTGTCGTAAATATAACAAAAAACATCAACAATGTGACCCATCATCTTGAAATTTCTTGCTAATTCTAAACCCTGTCTTTGGGTTCCACCCTTAATATTAAGATCCCATAATACTATTGCAATTTTCATAAATTTTATTTCATCTGCTTGTTAATATATTCTATTGTTTTTACGATTCCGTCTTTTAAATCTGTCTTTGGCTTCCAATCTAAATCTTTTTTGGTTTTTGAAATATCACAATAAAAATTCAAGGGTCCTGTTGTTGGCTTTTCTAGAGAATTATATTGAACTCCAAGTTGTGTAGCTATTTCGCTTACTATTTCTTCTACGCTTATGCCGTGGCCACTCGCAAGATTGTATATACCATTTAGATTACTATCTAAGGATTTCACAATCGCTTCTGCTGCATCTTCAGAATAAATCCAATCTCTCTTGGGTTTCAAATTAAAAACTGTTATGGCGCCTTTTTTGATACCCTCGATGATCTTGCTGGGCACCAGAAATGGTGAATTATTAAAATCTTGATATGGGCCATAAATATTTGAGAGTCTAAAAACTATAACTGGAAGATTGAATTTGTCTCTATAAAAATTTACATAATTTTCAGATACGCCTTTTGTGAAAGAATATGTAGTATAATTTAAATAAAGCTTGTCTTCTTCTTTTACTGGTGGAGTGTTTTTATTGTCATATATTATTATACTTGAAAGATGAATGAATTTTTTAAGCCTCTTTTGCATTTTGGCAAATTCCAAAACTGACTTTGTAAAATTTATATTAATCTTTTCGGCTAATTCAAAATTTTCACAAAATTTGTCATTTGATAGAGCTAGTAAATTTATTATGTAATCAAAGCCATGGTTTATATTTGAAAAATTAAAGTCAACCGCATCGCAATAGATATTATGAATATTTTTAATATCAGAAATTTTTTTATTACTTAAATTGTAAATTTCAAAATCCTTATTTTCTTTGATTAACTCAATAATATTTCGCCCTACAAAACCACTACCTCCTGTAATAAGAATCTTTTTTATTCTTTCTTGACTAGTCATTCAAATCCTTTTGGTTAATCCGTTTAAAATCATTAACATTTCGTTTTCGGTTAATTCGGGATTGTTGCCAATATAAAAACCATTATCATGTACAAATTCAGCATTTTTACAATGCATAGAATTATTAATATATTTTATAAAAAATGGTTGCCTGGACATATCACCTGTGATGATAGGCCTTGTTTCGGCAAATTGGTCAAAAATTTGTTTATAATGGTTGCAAAGTGATTTTGTTTTGCAAATTATTGGTAGAGCAAAGCTTGATACAATGTCCATTGAGGAATTTTCTGTGGGAATAAAATCATTATTTTTTTTCAATTGCTCTAAAAAGATTTTATAATTAGATTCTCTAGTACTAACTATTTCATCCCAATAATTAATTTGGATGTTACCTAAAAAACCGTTAATTTCAGTTGGTCGGGCGTTGTATGCTAAATCATAAAAAAGATATTTTGAATAGAAATCATCACCATTATTTTTATCTCTTAGTTTATGTTGTTTTTCGGTGCTTAAATTTCTATCCCAGCCGTGAGCTCGAACCATAACTAGCATATCGTACAGCTCCTCACTGTCAGTACATATCATACCTCCCTCTATAGTAGAAATATGATGGCCTACGAAAAAAGAGAATGTAGATGCAAATCCAAAATTTCCTAATAATTGATTATTTATTTTTGACCCTAATGATTCACAGTTATCCTCAAGAAAAATTATATTCTTTTTATTACATATTTTTTTTATTTCTGCTATATCATCTGACAACCCTAAAACATTAGTGATAAATAATGCATCGAGCTTGTTTTCTTCAAGATATAAGTTTAATTTTTGAGGAGAAATGTTCAAGGTTGAAATTTCGCAATCAATCAATATCGGCTGTAAACCTAACTGAATAAGTGGCATAATATTTGTTGCCCAAGTTAAAGCTGAAACCCCAACTTTGTCGTTTTTTTTAATAATATCAAGATTAAGTAGTGACTGTATTAAAACTAAGTTAGCCATACTTCCACTATTTACATAAACGGCAAATTTTCTTCCCTGTTTTTTAGCGAAAGACTGTTCAAATTTAGTACACTCTGTATTCATACTAAAAAAATTTGCTTTTTTTATAAAATCAGCTAGCTTTTCTTTTGTTTCAGTTTCATTATAAAAAGATGATTTAATTAAACTGATCATATTTTTTCTCCAATTTTGTTGAAATTTTGGATATACCATTCATAAGTTTTTTTGATACCCTCCTCAAGTGTGGTCTGATGCATCCATCCAGTTGAAGTTAATTTAGATGTGTTAAGTAATTTTCTTGGGGTTCCATCGGGTTTTTCTGTATCAAATTCTATTTTACCTTTGTAGGCGGCAATTTCTTTAATTATCTCGGCGAGTTCTTTTATGGAAATATCTTTACCAACCCCAATGTTAATAATCTCGGAAGAATCATAATTATTCATAAGAAACACAACTGCATCGGCTAAATCATCAACATAAAGAAACTCTCTCATTGCTTTGCCCGTTCCCCAAACAGTTACGGTCGGCTCATTATTCACTTTGGCTTCATGAAACTTTCTAATAAGCGCTGGAAGAACATGAGATGATTTAAGATCAAAATTATCACCCGGTCCATAAAGATTTGTAGGCATGACTGAAATAAAATTTGTCCCATACTGCTTGTTAAAAGCTTGACACATTATAAGACCGGCAATCTTTGCTACTGCGTATGGCTTGTTTGTTTCTTCAAGTGGTCCAGTAAGCAAATATTCTTCTTTAATGGGTTGCTGGCAATCTCTTGGGTAAATACAACTACTTCCCAAAAATAATAATTTTTTAACTCCATTTTCTTGTGAGGCCTTGATAATATTTAGCTCTATGGCTAAATTATCATAAATAAAATCCGCCCCGAATTCATTATTAGCAACTATACCCCCAACCTTTGCTGCAGCTAAAAATACATATTCAGGTTTTTCTTCTTGAAAGAATTTTCTTACTTCATCGTTGTCTCTTAAATCAAGTTCTTTAAAATCTTTTTTTATAATATTTTTATAACCATTTTTTTCTAACTTTCTAAGAATAGCTGAACCTACAAGACCATTATGACCAGCTAAATAAATTTTTGAATTTTTTTTCATAGTATTCCTTTATTTTTTATAGTATTGTTTATTTCGTGTTTCATTATTTAAATCAGCTTCGGTCATTATTTTTACTAATTCTTTAAATATTATTTTTGGCTTCCAATTTAATTGTTTCTTAGCTTTAGCAGGATTTCCTATCAATAAATCTACCTCAGCCGGTCTAAAGTATTTAGAATCAATTTTAATAATAGTTTTATTAGTTTGTTTATCAATCCCAATTTCCTCTAATCCTTTGCCTTTCCAAATTAAATCAATCTTTAATACTTCACACACTTCTTCAACAAAATCTCTTACTGAATATGTTTCTCCAGTTGCAATTACATAATCATCGGGTTGCTTATGTTGAAGCATTAGCCACATTGCCTCAACATAATCTTTAGCATATCCCCAATCTCTTTTTGAGTCTAAATTACCAAGATACAAACAATTATCCATATCCAATTTTATTCTGGCTAGGCCTCTTGTGATTTTTCTTGTGACAAAAGTTTCTCCTCTTCTTGGTGATTCATGATTAAAGAGAATGCCATTAGAGGCGAATAAATTATAACTTTCACGATAGTTTTTAGTAATCCAATAAGCATATACTTTTGCGCAACCATAAGGCGATCTTGGATAAAAGGGGGTATTTTCAGTTTGCGGTACTTCCATCACCTTGCCATACATTTCCGATGATGAAGCTTGATAAAACTTAGTATTAATGCCTGTTTCTTTAATTGCATCTAAAATACGAAGAGTTCCAAGACCAGTGACGTCCCCTGTATACTCTGGCATGTCAAAGCTCACTCTAACATGACTCTGAGCTCCTAAATGATATATCTCATCGGGTTTTATCTTTTCAAGCAGACGACTAATGTTGCTTGCGTCAGAGAGATCTCCATAATGAAGGAATAATTTTACCCCAAAAACATGCGGATCTTGGTATAGATGATCTATCCGACTAGTGTTGAATGTTGATGATCTTCTTATTAATCCATGTACTTCATATTTTTTTTCAAGTAATAATTCTGCTAAATATGAGCCGTCTTGTCCTGTGATGCCAGTAATAAATGCTTTTTTCATTTTAATCCTTTATTATTTTTAATAGATATATTTCATTAATAAGTGATTTAGCGGATTTTATGAGCTTAATTTTTTTTGAAAATAAATAAAAATCAATAAACCCAGTTTCTATTGCACTTGGGACCCAACCTTTTTGATAATCCACAATATAAATATAATCATAATTTTGCAGAATTGCCAAGTCTTCGGGATTTTCTGGATCTAGAGGGTGAATCTCGGGAGGTTGGTAGGTTTGAGATAACCATAAGTAATCAATGTCCCAATCTTCATTCAAAAACGCATTAAAATAAAAATCATAACCTTGAATTAAGATTTTTCCAGAAGGTTGAGTATTTAAATAATCAACAATTTCTTGATCCGCTTGAGTATAACGAACCATAGGTTCATACCTAAACGCTTGGTAGATTCGATTTTTAAAACTAGGGTATGCTAACAATCCAACCATAAGAATGAATATTACCAAATAGTATTTTTTATCTTTTAAACGATTAAATATTTGGGAAATTGCTAAACTTGCTAATATACTTAATGGAAAGATTAGATCTCGTAATAATCTATCTGGATTAGATAAAAAATACATTCTGGAGCCGATAAAAAGCATTAAAGTCCAAGTTGTCACAACGTTTAATCCACTATAAAACAAATATTGGCTAGAATAATTTTTTTTCTGTTTCCAATTGTAGAATAAGCCAATAAATCCAAAGATTGTAGCAATAAATCCAAGCTCAAAAGGATATTGTTTTAGTCCTATCAGAGCTTCTTTGTCGGTATTGGGGATTATTTTGAAATATGGAAAATCAGCTGATCTAGTGAAGTATTGTGAAAGAAGAGAGTCGGAACTATCAAATATGTTTGTTTTAAAATAGATATAACCAAAAATTATTGCAAAAATAAAAACAAGTGCAATGCTTATCCAAAATTGTTTTTGTTTTAAATGGTTAAATTTTTTTAATATATATAATAACGGAATAATAAAGATACATAAAAGTCCAATGATATACAAAGTTGATAAATGGTGGGCGCTATATATTAGAAACAAAATAAAAATAGTTATTATGCCTAAACAAAATTTTTGCCAAAGTTTTTTGACTAAGGGTAAATAAATTAAACTAAAAAACAAAAGGGGGATAAAGATTTGCGCAGCGATTAAATTTGGATATCCTCCGTCATTGAGCTGTTGAATAGATAATTTATTTAAAAAGCTGTATATGAAAAAAGCTATAAGAGCCGGATATTTACCAAATAATTTATATGTAAATATAAAAATGGTTAAACTGGAGAAAACCAATATCGCTGGCGATGTCCATTTGATAGCATCAATTATGCTTAAATTAGTAATTTGTGAGATGTTAGCGATCAGCCAATGATACAAAGGGGGATATTCGCCAGAGGACATACCTTGCCAAAAAGTTTTCGTGCCATCAAAATATGGCTTTATCATATGCCAGTGCATCATTCCATCATGACCTGGTGGCACTAAATATTGATATTTAATCAATCCAAAATATTGGATTACTATCAATAGTACCAACAAGAAGGAAAATACAGCCCAATATAAATGATTTTTTTGTATATTTTTTTTCATCGTATTTGATATTATCTTATTTTTTCAAGAAAATAAATAATTCAATACATATATTTACTATGAAGTCGGAATCTTGAAAACAATATTAAACTTATACAATCTTTCTCTGATCAATGTAGGGTTTGTCTGGAGTTTGGGGTTTTTTGCGAGCAAGTTTTTTCCAGATTAGTTTTTTTGAAATATATGTTAGAGCTACTATTATTAAAACAAACAGAGCAGTCAATATAGCAGTCCAACGAAGTGGATGTTTGGAAATATCTATACCAAGTACTTTAAGGGTTTTTGCAGAAGCTGGATTTAAGTCGTCTTCAGTCAATATTCTGATATCTCCGCCATTTGCCAAAGTAACTTCAAACATTATAACCCCACTATCCGGAGTAAGAGAATCGCCGTATTGCGATTGGGCGCTTACTTTGTAAAAGCCGGCTTTTAGAGGATTGTCGGATAAAATCTCCCAATCAATGACTTCTGTACTGGGTGTGGGGGCTGTGGGTTCGACCTCATTTGTGGAGGAGGGGGTGGCAGTAGCTTCTGCTGTGGCAGTTGGAGAAGGGGAAATTGAAGCTTCTTCTGTGGATTCCGAAATTGTAGGCGAGACAGAGGGGGAAGGAGAAGGTTCCTCACCGACAATTTTTGTAGCAGTCATACCCTCGACAACTGGATTAAGATTCAAGCGCAAAGTATAGCCCTTTAGTGCCTTGCCCTTGAATACAATATTTGAGAGCGTGCCGTTTTCAAGATCTACTTTTGAATCAGCAGATTTTTCTATAGATGTGATTTCTGTTTTTGCTAGCGAATTGTCAACCGATGCCTTGATATTTACTTTGAAATGAGTTGCTCCTCCCCATCCGTCTGCATTTTTTGCGCGAATATGAAAATAATATGAACCGATTTTTTCTACAGTTTGGGTTGCTGTAGTGTCTGCGGTGGTGGATTTTGCTTCCGGATTGGTATCAGCGACTTGGTCAAATACAGTAGAAAAATCTGTAGCATTGTTTGGTCTGTCCCATGCAAATTGGATTGTCTTTGCTTCATATTCTGTATTTTGATCTGGATGGGTTGAGGAAGTAACTGTGACATTTCCTGCTGGAACTAGCGCCCTGTTGATGGTTACTGATGCGCCGCCACTTGCTGATCCTACTATTGAACCATTTCTGGCCAGTTTTACTCCTGAAACTGAAACAGAACCGCTTCCTGTTGATCCAGCTTTTAGTCTGACAGTAGCAACAGTTAAAGATTTAGTGGGAGAGGTAATGCCCACAAATTCTCCTCCGTTTGATGGAGATTTTCCCGGAAGCCAAGTGGCTCCTCCTGCGCTGACTCCCAGAACTGACAAATTTCCTCCCACAGAGAATTTGCCCTGCACTGCATCAAATTCATCTCCTTTGGCAACTATTGATATAGAAAAAGTTTCTCCTTCAGTCCTTGTCCCGCCTCCGGAAGCATAAATCCCCCCTGAAGCAAATGCGGTAAATGGGAAAAATACAAAAATATAAATTGTTAAGATCATTAGTGATAAGATTTTTTTCACAGCTCCTCCTTGATTATTTGTCAAAACTATTTGCCCCAATTTGATGCGACTATTGAAAGGTCAAGAATATCAATAGTACTGTCAACTTCAGGATTTAAATTTACCCAAGATGTTTGATCAACCGTGCGATTCCATTCATTGCTTAAAAGTGAAAGATCCTGAATATTGATAGTTCCGTCGCCATTGATATCTCCCGGCTTTCTTCTTTCTATTGTAATAGTTTTAGTCGCTACAACTTCACCTCCGGAGTTTTTGTAATATATTATGTAGTTGACATTACCGATTTCGGGAGTGAAACTTACCTGCCAAGTGGTAGAGCCATAGTCGGCAATTAATCTATCTCCAAAATATGCTCGTACATCAGTGGTTTTTACGCCCTTGGCTGTTACCGAACTTTGATATGTCCCACTTGATCCTCCCACTGTATCATTATAACCACTCGGCGCTCCTGGTGGAGGAGAAGTTAGGCCAAACCATTCTGCTGACAATCTCCAAAAATTATAATTTCCCGGATATACGTGAGGCGTATATCTGTACAGTGAAGCAGTGGCGCGATTTGTCAATTGCACAGTGAAAGTGTCTAAGGATAAGATATTGTTTAAAGTATATGGGCTAACCAAACCTGTCACGCAAGCTTCATAATTGTATCTTAATTTCCAAGCTGCATTGTCTATTTGATTGGTAAACCCTTCAGTAGCATCAGCGCAGCCATTGCCGTTATAATCTTTTGCTACTCCCGAATAACAGGCATATCCCATAGCTTTCCACCAACGATCGGGGTTGTAGGTCGTGATCAAGCTTTGTTCTTTTTGAAGCATTACGATCAATACTTTGGGACTGACTGTGCCTGTAGAAGAGTTGATTGCTATTCCATTGACTGTCCCAGAAGATCCCGGATATCCATGAGCTGCGTCATAAATAATTTGCGAAGCGCTTCTACCGTTTTCGCTTACTTCATTGAGCCGTCCTCCCGCATTACGTAAAAATGCATCAATGTCTGCCACACTCATACTGTTGATATCGATAAACGCGCCATCAGAAATCAATTGATTGTAATAATTATTATTTACAAAATTAGTGTAAGAAGTATCAGTCGCTTGAGTAATTTTTGGTATATTAAAAAAAATCAAACTTAGATTAAGTATTAAAACAAAATAAATGCTAATCTTTGCCCATCTAAATAAATTAGCCATCAATAATAGCGTAAACGAGCTTTTGTATCTAGTCAAGTTTATCCTTAAATGCTAAACTTAAGCTTATGAGTATTGTAAAAAGAATCGCATTCAACACCGTAGTGCAGATTTTTGGAAGAATTATTGGTCTATTCATAATGTTGATAACCATAAACTTGGTTTCAAACTATCTTGTGGTTGATGGTTCATCGGTTATCGGTTATGGGCAATACTATATAGTATTTACATATGTATCAATTATTGGCGTGGTAGCAGACTTGGGGCTTTATACTCTCTTGATAAGAGAAGTTACAGGAAAATCAAAAACCGAAGTCAAAGAATTAGTTGGCAACGCCATTGGTTTTCGCCTGATTCTTTTATTGGTGACTTTTTTTGCGCTTGGGTTGTTAACGATATTTTTTCCTTATCCCGCAGTAGTAAAAATAGGAATAATTATTGGAATATTTAGCGCTTTTTCATCTTTATTTTCACAAATATTCGCTGCATTGTTTCAGGTAAATATGGTTACTTATAAAATAGTAATATCTGAAACCTTGGGGAGGATTGCGATCGCTGGATTAACCGCATGGTGTTTGTTTAGCGGTTTTGGTTTGGTTGCGATTGTGGTTGCAAACCTGATTGGCAATTTGGTTGTGCTTTTTTTAAGTATTTTTTATGCTAAAAAATATTGTGTTATATCGATTAAGTTTAATTTTGTACTTTGGAAAAAAATTTGGCCGGAGCTTATGGCGATTTCTGTGGTTACATTGTTGGCTCTCGTGCATTTCAAAATTGATTCATTGATTTTATCTTTTTTTCGTTCCGCCGAGGATGTAGGTATTTATGGTTTGGCTTACAAATTGCTTGAAATTATTGCAATCATTCCCTCCATTTACACTGCAAATGTGATACCGTATATGTCGCAATTTCATCGACAAGGGGAAAAAAAAGAAATTGCTGATTTTTTAAAAAAATCATTGGTAGTGATGTCTGCTGTTGCGGTGCCTATCAGTATTTTGGTATTTGTATTTTCAAAAAATATCGTGGTGTTTATCTCTTCCATAGAATTTATCAATTCCGCGCTACCACTGAAAATATTGATCTTTGCTGTGCTTTTTGCCTTTATTGCAGAAGTTACCACCGGCGCTCTTACAGCTTCAAGAATGCAGGTAAAGATGGTTAAACCATATATAATTGCGGTTGTATTAAATACCGCAATAAATTTTGTAATAATTCCTAAATATTCCTATGTCGGGGCAGCTATCGTAACAGTTGTAACAGAAGCGATATTGATGATAAGCTTGATTTGGATCGCTCGGGAAAATATTGGTAAAAATAGTAATATTTTGGCGCATTTTAAAATAATATTGGCGGGGGCTTTGAGCTTGGGAATATCTTATATATTCTTTTACGATTATTTGCCAGATATAGATACTTTTTCTAAGACCGGAAAGTTGGAGCAAATAATTTCTTTGTGCATAAGCGTCTCTCCATTTTTGATATTATACATTGTATTTATAAAATTATTTTTTTTAAAAAAAAAGAAACATTTTACAAAAAGTATTAAGAGCTTAAGTATATTTTAAACAATTATGATAATATATTTTTTATTGCTGAATGTACTTCTGACCCCGTTTTATTTTTTTAGATTTGAGATTTTGAATATTCCGACTAACCTTTTAGAGGTCAGCATCTTAGTTTCTTTGATCGCTTTTGTGGCTTCTGCTTTTATATATCGAAAAAAGATTATTTGGGGAGAGAAGTATTTTTATTTGATCATCGTGATTGGGCTATTAGGTATTTTTTTGGCTCAAGACAAGATTAACGCTCTTGGAATTTTAAAGGGTTGGTTTCTGGTGCCTATGATTTTTTATTGGCTTTTGTTAAACAACTGTCAAAAAAGTGATCTAAAAAAGTTATTTTATCCTTTGTATTTATCGCTTATGATTCTTTCATTGTGGGGGATAGCTCAGAAACTGGGAATTGTTACAGTAATGTTTTATCAAAATGGAGATCCCACATTTGCTCAATATTTATATCATCCGATTAGGGCTTTTGGTCCTTTTGAATCCCCCAATTTTTTGGCGATGTATTTAGTGCCAATTGTTTTTATTTCTTGGGGATTATTAAAAAAGTATTTTGACAAAAATATTTTATTAAAGATTGGTTTTATTTTGCCTGTTCTTGCTTTAATCTCTACGAATTCCAAGGGCGGTTTGCTGGCTTTTGTAGCTGGTTTAAGCATTTATCTATTAAATTTTTTTAGTCAAAAAATACAAGATAAAAAGATAAAAAGATTAGTTTTTATCACATCTATTGTGGCAGTGTGTTTCATCTTGGGCTTAACTGTATTTCATAATTTCAATACAGATACAGGAGAGATAAGGAGGGAAATATATAAATATTCTTGGCAAATGATTAAAGCTAATCCGATTTTGGGTGTAGGGCTTGGGGATTTTACAAATGAGCTTCAAAAATTTAACCTTTCAAAGTCTTTTATTCAATTTGGTTTGCCTTACGCGCTTCATCCTCACAATTTGTTTTTTAGCTTGTGGCTAAATTTAGGTTTTGCGGGACTGTTGCTTTTTTTCTGGATAGTAAAAAATTCCATTGTCGGTTTGATAAAAAATATAGATATATTATCAGTCTGTCTTATGGGAGCGTTTGGGGCAATAATCGTACACGGTTTTTTTGACACCACTTATTTTAAAAATGATCTGTCAATAATTTTTTGGTTGATTGTAGCTATTTCAAGTAATTATAAAAGATGAAATTATGGCAAAAAATTAGTTATTATTTAGGTATATTTCTTATTGTATTACTTCCAATTCAAAGCTTGCTAACAAATATTTTAATCCAAAAAACAAATCTTGGCGCAGAAAAAACTTTTTGGTTGTTGCATTGTTACGAGCCATTATTATTGGTCCTGTTGTTGGCGGGAGCTTTGGACACTGTGAGACACGAAAAATACAAAAAAATTCAAATAATTCCACTGATTTTTTTGTTTATAGGATTTGTATCTATTTTGTTTTTTTCTCAATCTATCACATTTGGACTTGAAGGGGGCAGATTTACTATTTTGGGAGTTGGGGTATTTATTATTTTTAGTTTGTTTAATTTAAAGAAGAAAAAGATAAACAATTTAGTTAAAGTATATTTGATTGTCGCCTTAGTTATGGCTTTGATTTCAATTATTGAAAAATTTTTGCCTGCAAATTATTGGAAATTGTGGTGGGGAATAGAAAATTTTGGATATGGGATTTTTAAAGCAGGCGATTATATTCAGGGCAGTAGTTTAATGGCAGGACCAAATCAGCTTGGATCTTTTTTAATCCCAGCGATAATATTTTTAATCATAAATCAAAAAAATTTTAAGCGATCCCATAAAGTGATAAATATTTTTACTGTTTTGACATTGATTGGTTCTTTAATGTTAACACAATCTCGGTCGGCGATAGTTGGCTTGGGTGTAGTATTATTGATATATTGGTTTATAACATCTGGTTTGAAAAATATTTATAAGTTTATAATTTGTGTAACTATCATAGCTTTTGCGATAATGTTTGTTTTTTTCTTTGCAGATCATCATATTATCGGACAATTGATTACTCATGGTGGGCAAACCGGTCACCAAGATTCGTTTTTTGATTTTATTGATGGTGTCTGGGAATATTCGATGAGAGAATTTATCATAGGACATGGCATTGGAAGCTCGGGACCGCTGGTGCTAAAGACCGGAGTTGGGACTCTTCCTGAATCTTGGTATTTGCAAATTTTTTATGAAGTCGGAATCATCGGGCTGATTGCCTGGCTTGGGTTTATATATTGTTTGGTCAAGCAATTATTTACAGATAAGTTAAATTGGTTGGCATGGGCTTTTATTTCAGTTTCTATAACAAATCTTTTTTTGCATACTTGGGCAGATAATCCTGCGTTGACCAATGCATTATTTATTGTTGCGGGTTTAAGTATTTCGTCAAAATCAGTTGGAGCTTTCAAGAATAAGGAGTAAGATAAAATTATGAAAAAAATTGTAATAGATGCAAGATTTTATAGTAAAAAAACAGGCGGGATCGGCAGATACAGTAAAAACCTGATCAAGGAATTGGCAAAAATTGATAAAGAAAATCAATATTTTGCGCTTATACAAACTGATGCTGAAAAAGAATGGGAAATAGAAGAAAAAAACTTTTCAAAATTAGTGGTGGATATCAATTATTTTTCTTTTGCCGAGCAGACAAAGCTACTTTTTGTTTTAAAAAAACTAAAGCCTGATTTGGTTCATTTTTTGAACTTTAATCATCCTATTTTGTATAATCAAAAATTTGTTTCTACTATCCATGATCTTACTTTGAATTTTTTTCCAGCGGGAAAAATGTCTCAATCAATATTGAGAAAAACAGCTTACAAAACGACTATGAAGCATGCCATAGAAAAATCCGATCATATCATAGTTCCTTCAAAAGCGACAAAAGATGATTTGATAGAATATCTTAGGGCAAAAAATGAAAAAATCTCCATCACCTATGAAGCTACCGATGATGATCTTAAGACTGTTAATACTTTTCGCGTAGCCCAAATATTTGAAAAATTTAAGATAAAAAAACCCTATCTATTGTTTGTGTCACAGTGGCGTCCTCACAAAGGAATTATTGAATTGTTAGCGGCTTTTGAAAAAATATTAAATAATTTTCCAGATTTGAGCTTGGTCATTGCTGGAAGGGGAAGGGCGGATCTTGGCGATTTGGTTGAAGAAGTGAAAGTAGCTCAAAGAAGATTACCAATTGTTACTACCGGATTCATAACGGATGAAGAATTATCCGCTTTGTATCAAGAAGCAAAGCTGTTTATTTTTCCAAGCCACTATGAGGGGTTTGGTTTGCCTATGCTTGAAGCGGCTAAGTTTAAAATTCCTATAATTGCTTCAAAGGCGAGCTGTATGGAAGAAATTATGAGTGATGGGGCAAAATATTTTCGTGTGGGAAATGAATTTGATCTTGCTAATGTTGTAACGGAAGTATTGACGGATAGAGCACTTTTTAGTAAATTGAGCATAAAAGCGCAGGAACGGGCGAAATCTTTTTCGTGGAATAAAACAGCAAAAGAAACTTTGGCGGTTTATAAAAAAATACTGGCAGAAAAATGACAAATTTATGTCAAAATTCTAATCCGCCTCCGCAAGTTAGCGGATGGCGGAGAAAAATAAAAAATTTTTATACAATTAAAATAAATATCAAAAAACGAAAGGAATAAAAATGAACAATCTCATTTATTGGGCGATAGGAGCGGGAGTTGTTGCCATATTTTATGGAATTTATTTAATAAGTAATATCTTGAAAGCTTCTTCAGGCAATTCAAAGATGATAGAAATTCAATCTGCTATTCAGGAAGGTTCAAGTGCGTTCTTGAATCGTCAATATCGAACAATTGCGGTGCTGGCTCTTATAATCGGTATTGTAATATTTTGGCAGATTGATCTTGTGACTGCTGTCGGATTTTTAATAGGAGCGTTATTTTCAGCAATGGCGGGGATAATAGGCATGAATATATCGGTACGAGCTAACGCTAAAACTGCAGAAGCTGCAAAACAGGGGATGCCTCAAGCTCTGAAAATGGCTTTTTCTGGAGGCACTGTTACAGGAATTTTGGTAGTTGGTTTGGCTCTTTTATCTGTCGCCGGTTATTATGCGATTACCGAGAGCGTAACGGCTTTAATAGGACTTGGTTTTGGGGGGTCGTTAATCTCAATTTTTGCACGGCTTGGTGGTGGGATCTATACCAAAGCCGCCGATGTGGGAGCTGATTTAGTAGGCAAAGTTGAATCAGATATGCCTGAAGATGATCCAAGAAACCCAGCTGTGATTGCTGACAATGTAGGAGACAATGTTGGAGATTGCGCTGGAATGGCTGCGGATTTATTTGAAACTTATGTAGTAACAGCTGTTGCTACTATGCTTTTGGGAGAGCTTGTTTTTAAAGACAATATAAATGCAGTTATTTATCCATTGGTTTTAGGAGCCGTTGCGGTGGTTGCTTCAATAATTGGTACATTTTTTGTAAGATTAACAAAATCAAAAAACCCGTCTATTATGTCAGCTATGTACAAAGGTTTGGCTGTGGCGGCTGTTTTGGCTTTGGCCGCTTTTTATCCTATTACTGATAAATTGATGGCTGGCAATGGATTGTACTCAACTACCGAATTATTTATTTCTGCATTAGTTGGGGTATTGGTTACTGGTTTGTTGGTAGTAATTACAGAATATTATACTGCTACAAAATTTTCTCCTGTGAAAAAACTAGCCGAATCTTCAACCACAGGTCATGGCACAAATATTATTGCGGGATTAGCTCTGTCAATGAAAGCAACTTTTTGGCCTGTAATTGTTATTATTGGCGCAATTTTAGTCTCATACGATCAGGCAGGATTGTACGGTGTGGCGATTGCGGCATTTTCTATGCTTTCCATGACCGGAATTGTTGTAGCAATAGATGCCTATGGTCCGATTACGGATAATGCTGGAGGAATTGCGGAAATGTCGAATTTACCTGAAAAGGTAAGAAAGATTACAGATGAGCTTGATGCGGTTGGCAATACCACAAAAGCGGTAACAAAGGGTTATGCTATTGGTTCTGCAGGATTAGCCGCAATAGTGTTGTTTAGCGCTTATAGCCAAGAATTGATTGCTCGCGGACATAACTTAAGTTTTAATCTCGATGACCCTAAAGTATTGATCGGTCTCTTCATAGGCGGGCTTTTGCCATATTTATTTGCCGCATTTTCTATGGAAGCCGTTGGCAAAGCGGCGGGATCCGTAGTAGAAGAAGTGCGAAGACAATTGAAAGAAATGCCCGGAATTTTAACCGGTAAAGATAAACCGCACTATGCTGTAACAGTTGATATCGTTACCAAGTCCGCTCTTTCGCAAATGATTTTGCCGGCTTTAATTCCAGTTGCGGTTCCGCTCTTGGTCGGTTTTATTTTAGGTCCTGTCGCTCTAGGAGGAGTACTTGTAGGATCGATTGTTACAGGAATCTTTGTAGCTCTTTCTATGACTTCCGGAGGAGCGGCTTGGGACAATGCCAAGAAATATATAGAAGAAGGCAATTTTGGAGGCAAAGGTTCAGAAGCACATAAAGCTTCGATTACGGGGGATACTGTGGGAGATCCTTATAAAGATACTGCTGGTCCAGCAATCAATCCGATGATTAAGATATTAAATATTGTAGCCCTTCTTATTATTCCATTTATCATTTAAAAGTATTATGAAAAAAAAGCTAGACAAAACAATTCCGGCAACTGTTGATCGTTTTGAGAACGGTTTAGTTGTGGTTGATTTTGGTAAGATGGGGGGGCTCGTCATTCCTAAAAAATATCTTCCTCCAAATTTATCTGAAGGAGACGCATTGCAAGCAGAAATTTTAACTGATGAGCTTGTCAGTGAAAGAAAAAAGCATTTAGCAAAAGCTATCTTAAAAGAAATATTAAATTAGATGTGAAAAAAAATAAATCAAATATTAAACAGTTCAAGCTCAGATTAATTCTTATTGTTCCCGCGTTGTTATTAATGTTTTTTTTCGGATTTTTAATATATCTTTATGAGTTTGAAGCTAAGATTTTGCCACAAATTTCAGTGGGGCAGACAAAAATCGGGGGCTATACTTTTGAAAAAGCTCAAGTCAGTTTAAGTTCTATAGAAGAAAATTTGCCTGAAGAAATGATTGTTGTTGCGCAAAATAAAGATTATTTGATATCTTTGAAAAATGCTGAGCTAAATCTCGACACAGATCAAAGTCTAACTAATGCTTGGAGTGTGGGGAGAGAAAATAAACTAGCTTGGCAAAAACAGTTGTCTCGCTTGGTAACAAAAAAAAATATCCCTTGGCAAATTTCATACAATCAGGACAATTTGAATGATCAGATAAAAGAAATTAGTAAAAAAATAGAAAATCAGTCAAAATCGCCTAAAGTAGAGATTAAAAACAAAAGATTTGTTGTAACCGACGGCATTTCGGGAGAATTTTTACATCCTCAAGAATCCATTGATTTAATTGAAAAAAATTGGCAACAAGGGAATTTCTCGAAGATGGATCTTCCGACTACAAAAATTGAATATTCCCAAATCAATCAGAAGCTTAATACATTTATGGAAGAATTAAATGGTTTAAATCAAGAGTATAATTTGATTGCTGAAGAAAAAATAAAAAAGATAAATCTTGAAGATATCAATAATTGGATTTTTTTCTATATAAAATCAGCTAATGATATAGCATGGGATTTAAGTAAAGCTAATATTGCATCAGATCTTGAGATAATTTCTCAAGAAATCGAACTCAAGCCACAAAATGCCAAGCTGGTTTTTAGCGGGGGCAAAATAGTGATTTCAAAAAGTGCTGTGGATGGCAAACGTTTTAATGCCAAAGAAGCTGTAAACATAGTGATAGATGGCATAAAGACTAAAAAAAATGAAATCAAACTATCGATTGTAAATATACCTGCTGAGATTACCGCAGAAAATTATTTAAATTTGGGAATCAAAGAATTAATCGGAACTGCGACAACTAATTATAGGGGGAGTACGGTTAATAGAAGACATAATATAGCAAACGGAGCGTCAATTGTGAGCGGGACAGTAGTTAAGCCCGGAGAAGAATTTTCTACAGCTCAAGTGATGGGAGATGTTTCAGATGTTACTGGTTTTTTGCCAGAGCTTGTAATAAAAGGCAATCGTACAGTACCAGAATTTGGAGGTGGGTTATGCCAAGTATCTACAACTTTGTTTCGTTCTGTGTTGAATGCTGGTCTTAAAGTTACAGAAAGAAGAAATCATTCTTATAGAGTTGCTTATTATGAACCACCTCTAGGACTTGATGCTACGGTGTATTTTCCTCATCCAGATTTTAGATTTGTAAACGATACAAGCAATTATATATTGATTCAATCCAAGGTAAGCGGAAATAGTATTACTTTTGAATTGTATGGCGCAAAAGACGGGCGAACGGCTACGATAACCAATCCAGAAATAATTTCAACCAGTCCTGCGGGAGAACCGAAATTTATCGAAACAGAAGATCTGTTTAAGGGAGAAACAAAGCAAATAGAAAAACCGCATGAAGGAGCTACCACGATTGCGTATTATACCGTGATAAAAGATGGAAAGGAATTATTTAAGCAAACTTTTAAATCAGTATACAAACCATGGCCGGCTCAATATTTAGTTGGCACAAAAGAACCACCGACTCCAGCATCTGAAACCATCCCCGAAGCTTCTATAGCTCCAGAGTCGGAAGCAATACCTACTATATAAAAAGCATATTAAATTTGCAATTTGAGAATTATTGAAGTTGAACTAAATTAATATTCAAAACAATAAAATTTGTTATTTTTTGTTTTGAATTGAAGCTTTGATGAATCCATCAAAAAGGGGATGGGGGCGATGTGGACGAGATTTGAATTCAGGATGAAATTGACTGGCGATAAAAAACGGATGATCTTCAAGCTCGATTATTTCTGCCAAAGTTCCATTTGGAGAAAGCCCTACGAAACGCATTCCTGCACTTTCTAGATCTTTACGATAATTGTTATTTAACTCATAGCGATGACGATGTCGTTCGTAAATTTTCGTTTGTTTATATAAAGAAGCAACCTTTGATTTTTTATCTAAAATACAAGGATAAGAGCCAAGTCGCATAGTGTGTCCGTATGAAGATCCTTCGATTAGTTTTTGCTGTTCGGGCATAATATGAATGACAGGATCTGGAGTTTTTGAGGAAAACTCAGTGGAGTTTGCTTTTTTTAGTCCTAATACATTGCGTGCAAATTCTATTATCGCTATCTGCATGCCAAGGCACAATCCTAGATATGGAATTTTATTTTCTCTGGCAAATTTTGAAGCCATAATTTTTCCTTCAACGCCACGCGTGCCAAAACCTCCGGGAACCAATAGTCCATCCATCTTTTTTAATATATTTGTATTAGGTTTTTCTAAATTTTCAGAATCAATCCAATGAATCTGGACTTCTGTATCGTTATTCCATCCTCCGGCTTTTATCGCTTCTGTCACGGATAGATATGTATCTTTCATACCCATATATTTGCCGACTAAGGCAATATTAATTTTTGTATTTTTTTCCTTTTTGATTTTATTAACCATTTTTTTCCAAGCCAAATTTTTTTTGTCGTTTGAAGTAAGATTTAAATTTTTTATTATAAGACTATCCAAATCAAAGTGTTCTAAAGTCAAAGGCACTTCGTAAACATATTTTGCTGTTACAAGGGGAATAACCGCTTTTTTGTCAAGTCCACTATAAAGAGCTAACTTATCAATAATATTATCTGGTACATTTCTGTCCGAACGAGCAATTATGATATCCGGACGTATACCAATACCCTGAAGATCACGAATGCTATTTTGTAATGGTTTGCTCTTTAATTCTTCAGTTGCTCCAAGATAAGGCAAAAAACCGACATGTACAAAAAGAGTGTCTTTGGGATTTAACTCGTACTTTATTTGTCTGATTGCTTCCAGAAAATGCATTCCTTCATAATCTCCGACAGTTCCTCCAATCTCACAAATCAGTACTTGCGCTTTTGATTCATTAGCAGTTTTGTAGATTCGATCTTTTACTTCATTTGTAACATGGGGAATGACTTGGACAGTTTTTCCTAAAAATTTACCTTGTCTTTCTTTTGATAAAATTGATTCATAAATGTTGCCAGACATTACACTTGAAGCTTGTGTTAAATTTACATCAATAAATCTTTCGTAATGACCCAAGTCAAGGTCGGTTTCAGCTCCGTCTTCGGTTACAAAAACCTCGCCATGTTCGGCGGGGTTTAATGTCCCAGCATCCACATTTAGATACTGGTCAAATTTTTGCATAAAGACAGAAATCCCGCGAGCTTTTAAAATATTACCGATTGATGCGGCTGTAATTCCTTTACCCAAACCAGATAATACTCCCCCTGTTACAAAAATAAATTTAGAGTTTGTTCTCATCAATAAAACCATAAGAAAAATTATATAATTTGTCAAGAAAATACCCCCTAAGTTTCAGGTGAAGAAATGCGCAATACCTCGTCTCTGCTATTTATGAAGTTTGTAAAGCGAGCTTACCTTGCCAAAAAGAGAGATAATAGAGTATACTCATTTCATGAATAAAGAAATTTTTAAAGCTTATGATATTCGTGGTGTTTATCCACATCAAATAGATGAAAGTAGCGTTTGTAGGATTGGGCGGGCATATATTGAATTTTTAAAAAAAGAGTGGGGGGGACTTGAAAATAAATATGTTGTTGTAGGTTGTGATGTAAGAACATCGTCTCCCAGTTTGAAACAAGAACTGATAAGAGTTATTGCGAATGAAGGGGTAAATATTATTGACATCGGAGTTGTATCAACTGATATGATCTATTTTGCTGTTTCATTTTTGAAAGCAGATGGAGGAATCACTATTTCAGCTAGCCATAATCCTCCAGAGTACAATGGAATGAAAATGGTACGAAAAAATTCTATCGGCATTTCAGGCGATAGTGGGCTTAAGCAAATTGCAAAACTTGCTCTAGATAATAAATTTTCATACAAAAAAAATAAATCAGGAAATATCACAAAAAAAGATATATTAACAGAGTATATTAAACATGTTCGCAGTTTTATTGATTTTGAAGAGTTAAAGAAAAAAAAGCTGAAAGGAAAAAATTTAAAAATTTTGATTAATCCAAATTTTGGTCCCGCAGGAGCGATATGCCAAAAGTTAGTAGAAGGATTGCCTATTGATCTTGTTTGTATAAATTGTGAACCTAATGGAACTTTTCCGGAGGGCACTCCAAATCCGATGTTGGAGGAAAATCGGGAAAAAATGAAAGAGCATATTTTAAAACATCAAGTTGACTTGGCTGTCGCATGGGACGCTGATGCGGATAGAGTATTTTTTTATCCGGAAAACGGAGAAGCGATTGAAGGATATTTTATCGGAGCGCTTTTATCTCAAATAATTTTAAAAAGGAATAGAAATGAAAAAAATAAAATAGTCCTTCACGATCCGAGGTTAATATGGGCGATGCAAGAAGCGATTGAATCAGCTGGAGGTGAGCCAAAAGAGTATAAAACAGGTCATATGTTTATCAAGGAAGGTATGCGCAAATACGACGCAATTTTTGCGTCAGAGATGTCTGCTCATTATTATTTTAGAGATAATTATTATTGTGATAACGGTATGATTCCATTTTTACTTGTGCTAGATGAGATATTCAGAACCGGAAAATCTATCAGTGAACTAGTTGTCACTTGGACACAAAAGTATTTCTCTCCTGGAGAAATAAATTTTAAGACCCAGCATGCAAAACAAATATTAGAAAAAGCTCAAGAAAGATATCAAAAAGATGCTAAAATTAGTCATATTGATGGACTTTCTATAGAATTTTCAAATTGGCGATTTAATATTAGAACAAGCAATACTGAACCACTTTTAAGATTGAATCTTGAAGCAAAAGATCAAAAAAATATGATACAAAAAACTAAGGAATTGACTGACTTCATTGATTCTTTCAATTAAAGTTAATAAGAAAATTGATTGTATAGATTATAGACATAATAGATAAAAGGAATCAGAGACAAGATAAATCCTAAGATACTAATTTTTAGATATTTTGTGTTGTATTTTAAAAACATAATTCCCGAAATTATGAAATTATAGAAAGAGATAGCTATTATGGCAATAAAATAGTTTAGCGTCCAAATATACATCCTGTTTATTATTGTAAAATAAATCATTATAATGCTGGCAACTGGTCCTAAAAATATTAATATTTGTGAAATTCTAATTTTCATAATTTAATTATACTACTTTTTTAAACCTAGTTTAATAAAGACCTCATTTAAAGTTTTGTTTGCCGGAATTTCAGCTTTTTTGGCTCCATCCGCTAAAATATCTTCTAAAAGTCTTTTTTTGTTGAGAAACTGATTGGTTTTTTCTATGATTGGCATTAAAAATTCATTTATCGCATTTGTTAAGTCTTGTTTGAGCTCCTTGTAAGAAATTTGATTGTTTTTTTTGTCGTCTTGGTGTTTTTTTATAATTTCCGGTTTGGCAAAAGAGTTTAATAGAATCATTAGATTTGTTCCTCCGATTCCGCTGGCGTCTTTGGTGCTATCGGTTACAGCTTGATCAAATCGGCTTTTTACGGTTTGGGGTGAATCCAAAAGAGAGATGTATGAATTTGCGATAGATTTTGACATTTTAATACTTGGATTGTTTAAAGCCATAACCCTTTTTGTTTCTGTGGAATATTCTTGAGGAATTGTAAATACTTTCCCAAATTTATTGTTGAATCTTCGACAAATAATTCGAGCTAACTCAATATGCTGGTGTTGGTCTTCGCCTACAGGAACCAAGTTGGCTTGATAAAGCAAAATATCTGCGGCTTGTAATATTGGGTAATTGAAAAGTCCGGCTTTGATATTTTTCTGTCCATTGGTCTTTTCTTTATATTGTGTCATCCGTTGAAGCTCGCCCATATGAGTAACAATATTTAAAATCCAACCTAGCTCACTGTGAGCTTTAACATCCGATTGTTTAAAAATTGTAGCCTTTTTGGGATCAAGTCCGCATGAAAGATAAATCGCCAGATTTTGCAATATATCATTTTGAATTTTTTTTGGATCAAAGCTGTTGGCAGTTATAGCGTGTAAATCAACTAAACAAAAATAACTTTTTTCAACTTCATCTTGAAGTTTTACCCAATTTGAAATTGCTCCTAAATAATTGCCCAAATGGACTATTCCTGTTGGCTGTATTCCAGAAAAAACTATATTTTTCATCAAGATTATCTTATCAAAAACTAAAATAAATGCAAAATAAAAATTCAAATTATATTTTTTAATTTACTTTGGTCCTTGATAATAAAATAAAATGTTATACAATACTAATCGTGGCAGTAGTGGAGTTACCCCCTTACGAAATTACTGCCACAATTGATCTAACCAAAAAGTTAGATTTTTTGCTTTTTATTTCTAAAGTAATCTATCTAATTTAGAATTATATAAACAAATAAATATTTGAAAATTATGAATTTATATTTAGATTTTTAGGTTAAATGTAAAGCATACTTTACAAAATAAAAAAAAACATTATAATTAAATTAATAATAAAAGAAAGGAGAAGATATGAGTAAGATAAAACCATTGGCAGATAAAGTATTGATAAAGCCACTTGAAGGAGAAGAACAAACAAAGTCGGGCATTGTACTACCAGAAACAGCTCAAGAAAAACCTCAAGAAGGAAAGGTGATGGCTGTAGGAGAGGGAAAGTGGATCGAAGGAAAGTTAGTGCCATTATCTGTAAAAACGGGAGATAAAATTTTGTATAGCAAATATGGAGGAGATGAAATAAAGGTCGAAAATATTGAATATAAGATATTAAAAGAAGAAGACATACTGGCGATTATAGAATAAAAACAAATTTTTAACCTACGCCAAGTTTATGGTTGGCAGGCAAAAAACAAATGGCAAATAATATCTAAATCCAAAATCCAAAAATCCAATCATTTGAAATTTGGTGTTTGGAGATTGGAAATTACTTACGAAGGGAGTATATATGTCAAAACAAATAAAATTTTCTGAAGATGCAAGGCACGGATTAAAAAGGGGTATTAATATCTTAGCTGATGCAGTACGGGTAACAGTTGGACCAAAAGGACGCAATGTAGTATTAGATAAAGGATTTGGATCTCCTACTATTACAAACGATGGAGTTACTATCGCTAAAGAAATTGAGCTTGAAGATAAATTTGAAAATATGGGAGCTCAATTGGTAAAAGAAGTTGCTACTAAAACAAACGATGCTGCTGGAGATGGCACGACTACGGCTACAATTTTAGCTCAAAGTATGATCAATGAGGGTCTGAAGGTAGTTGCCGCAGGTTCGAATCCTATGGCTATAAGACGAGGGATAGAAAAATCTTCTGAAACTATTGTAGAAACATTGAAAAAAAATGCTAAACCTATTTCCGGCAAAGAAGAGATTAGTCAGGTTGCGGCAATTTCTGCAAACGATAAAGAAATTGGTGAATTGATTGCAGATGTTATGGATATGGTGGGTCAAGATGGAGTGATAACTGTTGAAGAGTCAAAAGCTTTGGGATTAGAAAAAGAAGTAGTAGAGGGTATGCAATTTGATCAAGGTTATGTTAGCGCATATATGGTTACAGATACAGGTAGAATGGAAGCTTCGATTGAAGATCCATATATTTTGATTACTGATAAGAAAATCAGCGCTGTGGCAGAAATCTTGCCAATTTTAGAAGCAATTTCTCAAGCAGGCAAGAAAAATATTGTCATAATTGCGGAAGATGTAGACGGAGAAGCTTTGGCAACCTTGATTGTAAATAAGCTTAGAGGAATATTAAATGTTTTAGCTGTAAAAGCTCCAGGATTTGGAGATCGCAGAAAAGAAATGCTACAAGATATTGCCACCTTGACAGGAGGAAGTGTAATTTCAGAAGATCTTGGAGTGAAGCTTGAAAATGCAACAGTGGCAATGCTTGGAGAAGCAAGAAAAGTCCAGGCAGACAAAGACAATACCACTATCATTGAGGGCAAGGGTGAGGCAAAAGAGATAAAAAATAGAATTAACCAAATTAAAACTCAAATAGAAAAGAGTACTTCAGATTATGACAAAGAAAAATTGCAGGAAAGATTAGCCAAGCTTTCAGGGGGAGTCGGAGTGATCAAGGTCGGAGCGGCGACAGAAGTGGAACAAAAAGAAAAACAACATCGGGTAGAGGATGCAGTATCTGCTACAAAAGCGGCCGTTGAAGAAGGAATCGTATCCGGAGGAGGCGTAGCATTGGTTGATTCAATAAAAGCGCTTGATGATTTAAAATTGCCTGAAGATGAGATGATTGGGGCAAAAATTATGAGACAAGCTCTTGAAGCACCTATGCGTCAGATTGTAAAAAATGCAGGAAAAGATGGCTCGGTAATCATTGAAGAAGTCAAAAAATTAGCCAAAGGGCATGGTTATGATGCATTAAATGATAAGTATGTAGATATGATCAAAGTTGGGATAATCGATCCTTTGAAAGTTACCAGAAGCGCGCTACAAAATGCGGCATCAGTTGCTTCAATGGTCTTGACTACAGAAGCAGTTATTACAGATCTTCCGGAGAAAAAGGAAAATTCTCCAGCTATGCCCGGAGGTATGCCCGGAGCAATGGGAGGAATGCCTGACGATCTCGGATATTAAAAGATAATTACACTGTAGAAAGAAACCAGCCGAATACGGCTGGTTTCTGATATAATTAATATATGGATAAAATTTTTCAACCCGAAAATACCAATTGGGATAATGAACTAATGGAATACAATGGTCATTTTTTGCAGTCTTTGTTTTGGATAAATTTTCAAAAAAATCTTAAAAACAAAATATTTACCGGTATAGAAGATAATTTTATGTATTTTGGTTATCAAATCAAAACAAGATTTGAAAATTATCTTTATCTTCCTTATGGGCCAACAGCCAAAAATCAAAAAGGTATGAGAGATGCAATAGATTTTTTGCATAAGTTTGCGCAACACAATAAGTTTGATTATCTAAAAATAGAACCGATAGCAGAGGGTCTCAAGTTAAAAGATTTTTCAAGCTTAAAAAAAACTAAAGATCGCCAGCCAGAATGGACAAACTTGCTTGATCTAGAAGATTCTCAAGACCAAATATTTAAAAATTTGAGCTCTGGTCATCGTTACGCTATAAGACACATTGGGGATCGTAATCTTGAATTCAAGCTGGGAGACGCAAAAGATCTTGGAATATTTTTTGAAATGATGAAGGAGACAGAGCAAAGAGCTGGAATCACAGGATATCCAAAAAAATATTTTCAAACACTGCTTGAAACAGAGTCTACGATAAACAAAAAGAATATAAAAATATATTTTACTTATTGTAAAAATGAACCAGTTTGCGGGGCGATAGTTTTTGATTGGCGCAATACCCGTTATTATGCTTTCGCGGGAGCTTTTCAGGAATTGAATCGAAAGATTCAAGGATCAGTAGCTCTAGTTTGGGAGATGATTATTGACGCAAAAAAACAAGGATTTAGATATTTTGATTTTTGGGGAGTTGCTCCGCCGGATGCAAAAAATCACAAATGGCAAGGAATTAGTTATTTCAAAAGGGCATTTGGGGGGCAGAATAAGCAATATTTTGGCACTTGGGATTTCCCCGTGAATAAAACCAAATATAACACCCTTCAGGCTTTAAAAAAATTGAGATCCTAATTATTCAAGTTTATTGAGCTTCCACCAGTACTGAATTTTTCATAATAATCATCTGAATTTCCTCCGTCGTTTTTCATTTCTATGTCTTCATCTTCAAGCTTAGCTTCTAGCTTAAATTCTTTTCCTTTGCCTTCATTATTGTTAGTGGTCATATACCAATAAGAAAAACTTGCGTCCTTGGTGGCTAAAGGATCATCGCTGATATTAGAAAAATATTTAAGTTCATTGATATCGGGGTGTGTTAAATATTCAACAGCTTTTACTTTTGATGATGTCGGGTTACCTACTGCATCAATATTGTTATAAGGATAATATTGATAATTTGTGTTTGATTGATCGTTACGATACATTTCTAAAGCTACGGAAATTGTATTAAGATCAGCTTTTCTCTTGCTATTTCGGCTATTTTTCAAATGATCTATATATTCCAAAGTTACCATTGTCGTAACAACCCCTATAATTAAGATTACGACTAAAAGCTCTAAAATTGTAAATCCGTTTTTTTTCATTATTGTGAACGATTGATTAAGTTTAGTAGAAAATCTATGCTATCTCGCATTCCGGGGATTGATGCTAGCCAGCGCAAGATATAAGTTAATCCTGTGATCGCGATAGCAAAACCAACCGTTGACCCAAGCGCTACTATCATACCATGCATAAAACTTCGACGATATCCAAAATTTCGATTTAGAACACGAAGATTTTTTATCAGATCCTTCATTAGATCTTGCTCTTTTTGAGCTAGATCGGTAATGGGGTGTCTATCTTCGGTCATGCTTGCGCCTCTTTGATTATTCGATTGTCAAAATCTTGATCGATTGTCACAAATTCTTTTTTTACTTTAACAATTGAATCAGATGGCAGAATAAGCTCTTCAAACCAGCTTGATAGATAAATTTTGACAATCAACCCTGATTCGGAATCAAATACTATATCGGTAATTTTGCCCAATGTTTGATTTTTTAGATTTTTTGCTTTTTTGCCGATCAATGGTTTCATATTTAGCTCCTTAAAAAGCGGGTTTGATTTTTTTAGTAGAGAAATTTTTTTTTCATGGTTTATGTATATTGAGTGGGGTTCAATAGAAATCAAGTCTTCATAGAGTATTCCTTTGCTTCCATTGAAAAATTTTGAAACAGATTTTTCACAGACAACTCCTAAAAAAGATAATTTTTTACTATCAAATAATGCAAAATCAACTGTTGCGACAGCTCCTTTGTTTCCACAAATTATTGGCGCTTTATTTAATGAGGATGCTAATATCAACATAATCCCTCCTATGTTTAGTATAGCATATTAATCGTCTTGACAAGATTATTGTTTTGCTCTTTCAAGGTATGTCCCACTTCGGGTATCAATTAAAATTTGATCATTTGTTTTGATAAAAATAGGTACATTTATTTTTGCGCCTGTTTCAAGCTCTGCCGGCTTTGATGGTGAAGACACTGTATCTCCTTTTAGACCCGGTTCTGTATATACGACTTTTAATTTTACTTTTATAGGAATATTTACCGATATTGGTTCATTGGAAAAATACAAAATTTCAACGATGCTTTCTTCTGGCAAGAATTGCCCTGAAGATCCGACTTGACTTTTGGTTAAACTAAATTGAGAAAAATCATCTTGGTTCATAAAATAAAAACTTTGTTCATCTTTATATAAAAATTGCGCTGTTTTTGATTCTGTATCTGCTGGAGAGATTTGTTCATTGCCTTTAAATGTATGGTCAATGAGTGCTTGAGTTTTTAAATTTTTTAGTTTTGTGCGAATAAAGCTACCTCCTCTACCAAGCTTTGACAGTTCACTATAAACTACCTCATGAGGTTCGTTTTTGTAAATAATTTTTGTACCCAATTTTAAGTCTGTGATAGATAGCATAGCTTAAATGTTAAAAATTTTAATTTTTAATCAATGATAAATTCAATGTTTTAATATACAATCATTGAATTTTGATTTGACATTCCTAGAATTTTATCTTGTTGTGTAAGGCATCAATCCAAGATATCTGGCACGTTTGATAGCTTCTTCAAGCCGTCGTTGATGTTTGGCGCAAACTCCAGTATCATGCGCGGGTTTGATCTTCGCCCAAAATCCAAGATATCTAGATAAAAGAGCCGTATCTCTATAATCTATTTCACTTAATTTTTTTCTACAAAAATAACATTCTTTTCTAGACATAGTATTTTTTTAAAATGGTATATCATCGAGATTTATTACATCTTCATCGGATGTTGGAAACTCTTCTTTTTTGCTTGATTTTTTTTCTTTTGTTTTTGATTCTTGATTGCTTTCTTTTTGTGTTTTGGCTGTAGAAATAGATTCGTTGGGATTATTTTTTTCAAAAAAGGATTCCCCTGTGGTATTTTTTGGTGTAAGGGGGATAAAATTTTCTAAAATTATTTCTGTTTTTGATCGTTTAGCTCCGTCGGGCGCTTCCCAACTTCGAGTTTGTAATCGTCCTTCTATGTAAATTTTGTTTCCTTTTTTAAATATATTAGAGATTATTTCAGCTGTTTTTCCCCAAGCTGTAATATCATGAAATTGAGTATCCTCTTGTGGATTGCCATCTTTATCATTCCAACGTCTATTTGTGGCTATTCCAAATGAAACCACTGCTTGACCGCTTGGAATATATTTTAATTCTGGATCTCGTGTTAAATTTCCCAAAAGTTGGACTTTGTTTAAGCTAATCATTTTAATCCTTTAAAATCTCATCTAATTTTTTATCAAGTTCCGCCAGTCGAGATTTAGTATCTTCGTCTTTAGTTGTTTTTGCGGGTTTTTTGGTAATTTTTTTATCTTTTGTTACTTTTTTTGTTTCTTTTGATGTTTCCAAAGTGTCAACTTTAGCTTTCTTATCCTCTGTCGCTTTTGTTTTTGTTTGCGGTTTTGGTGATTTTTTTTCTTCAGAAAGTTTTTTATCTTCTGTTTTTGTTGGCTTTTCCAAAGTCATTTCTTGTGAGGATTTGTCTTTTTTATCTGTATTAACAGGGGCAATGCTGGTTAAGACCTTTTTGGCAATAATTAAATGTCGAATTGTAATAGGATTGTCCTGAATCAATTTATTTACTGTTAAAATTACATCAGGAGCTATTTGGAATCTGATTGTGTATATATTTGCAAATTCTTGTTTTCTTATTTTATAGGCAAGTCTTTTTTTGCCTAAAAATTCTGTTGAAAAAATAATTCCACCACTGTTTATGATAATATTTTCTATTATTTTTTCAGTATCTTCTTCTGAAGTAAGATATGTAATTTCGAAATTGTTTAATTTTTTATTCATTTCTTGATAAAGTTTATCATATATTCAAACCATTGTCAAAGAGAGTGGCTAAACATTGAACTTAAAAAAACAAACATCCCCGTCTTTAATAATGTAATTTTTACCTTCGGTTCGAACTGCTCCGGATTTTTTCGCAGTCGTCCATCCAGAATGTTTAATAAAATCTTCATAGTTGACTACTTCCACGGCAATAAATCCGCGCTCAAAATCTTTGTGAATTTTTCCTGCTGCCGAAGGAGCTGTTGTGCCCAAGCTAATCGTCCAAGCTTTTGTTTCTTTCTCTCCTGATGTAAAGTAAGTTAAAAGATTAAGCATCTGATAGCTTTGTCGAATCAGGCGATCAAGACCGGCCTCTTTTAAATTTAATTGTTGTAAATATTCTTGCGCTTCTTTTTTTTCTAAATCTAGCAAATCTTCTTCCAGCTTGGCGCAAAAAGGAACAACTGTTAGATTCTCAAAATCTTGCTGATTGATAATTTCGTCGTAAGATTTTTCCATCTGTTTTTCCGATAAATTCGCTGCAATTAACATCGGTTTTAGAGTAATAAGGGGCAGAGAATTAGCAATATCACGTTCTTTTTGAGACTCAAAATGATCAATTGAAGCTAGCTTGCCCTTAGTTAAAACTGTGTAAATATCTGACATTACCTTTTCTTTGACTAAAGCTTCTTTGTCTTCCTTTTTTAAATCTGTTTCATTGTTTTTTACTAGTTTTTGCAGAGTAGACAAATCGGCTAAGATAAGCTCGGTTTTTAGAGTTTCAAAATCGTCTTTAGGATCTACTTTGCCACTAGTATGCACAATTTCTTCATCTTCGAAAAAGCGAATAACCAATATTATTGCTTCGCACTCTCTGATGTGGCTTAAAAATTTGTTGCCAAGTCCCTCGCCTTGACTTGCTCCTTTAACCAATCCTGCAATATCAGTAAATTTTATTACAGCGGGAATAGTTTTTTGAGATTTTGAAATTTTTGTAAGTCTTTCAAGCCGTTCATCTGGTACTTCTACAATTCCAACATTTGGATCAACTGTAGCAAAAGGATAATTTGCAGAAAGCGCTTGACGATTTTTGACTAAAACATTAAATAAAGTTGATTTACCAACATTGGGCAGACCAACTATTCCGATTGATAACATAGTTAAATATTATCAGGTTGATTAAGATAATTCAATAATTCTTTTGAGTTAATAATCAGTAGTTTTTGCAAAAACTTGAAATTGAGAGCATTTATTATTACAATAATGTCATGCACAATGAGGGAGAAGTTTCGAACTTATCACTGCAAATGCGTGATAAAGAAGGGATTAAAGTTCCTTATCCGGATCTAGTAGCATTATTTGAGTTGGCAGAACGAAATGGATTATCTGAACAAAATCCAGATAATTATTATTCTAATTATGAAAATACATCTGCAATTCTATTGCCCAAGGAAATGCAAAAATTAACCTTGGGCGATCCGGGTCAATATTATTTGGTTTTTTATGAAGATCGTCGAGATGATTCTTATTATAAGGAAAGCATGGGGAGATTTGCCCTTATTTCTGCAAGAAAAAATAGACCTCAAAGTAACGATCCTTTTCGAGAATTGTGGTATAGTCAAGAAACTAATAAAAATGGCTACGATGAAGCATTTGTTGCAGTAGCAGAAAGAGTAAATGAGAAATCGGCTCAAAATATAAATTCAGCTGACGATACAACAACAGAAGAGCCATACGGATCACGTAAAATTAAATATAAAATAAATCCAGAAGATGGTTCTAGGATTCCAATTGATTTAAGCATATCCCGATTGGATGAAATATTGTTGCCGCTTGATGAAAAGAGATTTGTTACGCGATGGGTAAGAAATTTGAATATTAGTAAAGACGAGAATCAAGAGCCGGATGCGATTTATTCTGATCATTATATCATAGGTCGTTCTCAGGAGATATTAAAAGAAAGACGAGCAGATATTAGTATTAGGGTGAGGGGTAATATAGATAATCCTCGAATGATAAAGGTTGAAATTGGTAGCGGTCCTGAGCAGTCTGCAAGAATTTTGTTGGAAGACTTAGAAAAAAATATAAAAATAATAATTCATAGTGGAGCAGAAGAAGGGTTTGATCTCTTAAGGCAAGATCCACAATATGGTTTTTTATCAAAATCTAATGATCAAATCAGTACAGACGATATTTTATCTTTATTTGAATTTAGAGCAGATCTTTTACGGGAACATTGGAATCAGTCACAGAGTGTATTTGAATCATCTGGCTTAGAATCAAACGGTCGGCAATCGTTGCCTGAGTGAAAAATTATTATAAAGATGTGTTGGTTTGTGTATCTTTATCTTTTATATTATGAAATTTTTGATGGATTTGTTTAAGTCTTGGGTTGGTAACATGAGTATATATTTGAGTAGTGGAGATAGAGCTATGTCCTAACATTTCTTGCACAGAGCGTAAATCTGCTCCATTTTCAAGTAGATCTGTGGCAAAAGAGTGTCGTATTGAATGAGGTGAAATTGGCTTTGTAATTCCAGCTTGACGACTGTATTTTTTTACCATACGTTCGATGGATCTGGGAGTAAGGGGTTTAATTTCAAGTTTGTTTTTTAAAAGTGGATTTTTGGCTCTCCCAAAAGCTATAAAAAGGGCTTCGTGATGATCGTGACGCATTTGCAAATATTGTTCTAAAGATTTTTTTGCTTCTTTCGAAATAAATACAATTCTAATTTTTCCTCCTTTACCGGAGATGGCAAACTCGCCTTTTTGTAAATTTAGGTCTTTAATTTTTAAACTGCTAAGTTCTCCCACACGCATTCCTGTGGAAAATAAAAGTTCTAAAATGGCTTTGTCTCTTATACCCAGAAGCTCGGATTTGTCCGGGGCATCAAGTAGCTTTTTCATTTCGTCAATTTGTAAAAAATTTATATGTCTTTGAGGAGAATCAGCTAGCTCAATTCTATTTGGTCCAATTACTTGAATCCCCCTATTAGATAAATATTTAAATAAACTCCTTAAGGCGATTAAATAATAGTTTTGAGTTTTGTGTGATAACTCTTCACCTTTGGGATTTATTCTGCGAGCTAAAAATAAACGGTATTGCCGTAATTGGTCATAAGTAATTTCTTCAATATTCTCAAGCTCATTTTTATGAACCCAAGCGCTAAAAAAATCCAAATAATATTGATAATTTCTAACCGTGTGCTGTGAATGGCCACGTTCTATTTCGCAGTATTCTAAAAATTGTCTGATTCCATCATTGATTAGCATAATAATATTTTACGACGCAAACAAAAAAAAAGCCAGTAATAATACAGTATAGTCCTTTATATATTTATGAGATTTTTTGTTTTATCGCGCGATCAATGTTGATTTTACGGGGCATTTTTAATAACAATATTACTGCAATTATCATTCCAAAAAGACCCATAATTGAAAATGCATTAAACTCTCCATATTTGTTTGCTAAGAAACCGGCTAAGATGGGTCCGACAACATAACCTAAATTTGCGCAAAAATCTTCCAACGACGCAATTTCAGAGACATAATTATCTGTTTCATCTAGATAATCGGCATAAGCTCCGTTAATAGAAGGAACCGAAACCGATAGAGCGGAAGAAGCAAAAAATACAGTCAAAAGAACAAAAATAAAATTTTCATTGAGAAATAACAAGGATATAATCAAACTGCCAATAAAAAATGATAAAATAGCAGTTTTTTTCTTGCCATATTTATATGTAAAAGATCCCACGAACCAACCTAGAATCAATATTGGAAATTGATAAATTACGAGGACGAGACCTCCGAAATGACCGAATGTGTTATACTTTTCACCGATAAAGGGACCGATTGTCCAAAAGAATGAGTCAAAAATATTAAGACATAGAGTAAGAATAAGTACGGGGAAAAGGATGGTTGACACTTCCTTTAAGGAATGAAAATCTAGTAAAAGATTTTTCTTTGCTTCTGATTCGGATTCTGTGTTTTGCCAACTTGTATCTCGTTTTGTAGTGAATAAAAGTACAACATAAAAGAAAATTGCAAATAATACAAAAATCCAAGACAATAAAAAGGGTTGCCAACCGATAATTTCTCCGATTGTCAAACCTGCCAACAGGGGGGCAAGAAGATACCCTAAGGATATGAACGCTTGATTTACCCCAAAGCTTGAGGATCGTTCATGACCCTTTGTTCGTCGCGCCATAAAATCAAAACGAGCAATATTTTTTATGTCATAATATAGCCCCCATAAAATCATTGCGATAATATAAAGTGTAAAATTGTTTGCTTTGAACAATATTAATGGATATATTGAACAAATAAGGAGCAAATATAAAAAGAGTCGTCGGTAGTGTTTTTTAGCTAAAAAACGACAGATAGTTAAGTCAAAAAAAGCTCCAGCTACAGATGAAGTGCCGATAATAATTCCCATTTGAGTCTTAGAAAAACCATTTTGAGTGATTATAAGGGGAGTAATATAAGAAATTATTCCATCAAAAATTCCCCAAAATAAAAGCATAAACGATAAAGCGTAAAGTGCTTTGTGGTTTAGACCGTATCGTTTGATATGTATTGTTATATGATGAAGCGAAGGCATAGTTATATTTAAGATACTAGAAAAGATTATAGATTGTAAACACCGTATATTGGCAAAATAAAATATTTTCGATATGGTAAAAATATGAACACAATGCAATCTTTTGATAAATCTCTTTTAGAGAGTATGAATAGTTTTGTCCAAATAAATCCATTATTAACTAAAGCAACAATTATGTTGGCAGAATATCTAGTTTACTTCATACCTTTTTTATTTATTATTTGGTGGTTCTTTCCAAGTTTTGTGGAAAAATATAAAGACAATAAAATCATCAAACAAGACTTGCTATTTTTGATCATCATCGGCATTTTTAATTGGCAAATAATAAGTAGATTAGTTGCTCTTGTATGGGAAAGACCCAGACCGTTTGCAGGATTGATAGGCGCAAAAGAGTTGATTTTTCATCGTCCAACATATTCTTTTCCGTCAGACCATGCTTTGCTTTTGTTTACCTTATGTTTTGGATTCTGGTTTTTAGGATATAGAAAAATCGGATGGTATTTGCTTGGGGTTGCTTTTATAGTTTCTATAAGTCGTATTGCTGTGGCAGTGCATTGGCCTACAGATATTATTGCCGGAATTTTGATTGCATATATCACAACATCTATTGCTTATTTAAATAAAAAATATATTGAAAAAATTATTATTCGACCTTTGTATTGGTTGGCTAGACAAATAAAATTAACATGAAAAAAATAAAACCAGATTTAGCCTATTGGATTTCGACAATTTTTTCACCTCCAATTGTTGCATCCGTATTGATTTTAGCTTATGCATCGATCATCTCTATGAGCAAAACCGATTTTTGGCTTTGGGGAGGCATGACGATTTTTTGGATTGTGGGCTTGCCCGGTATTTTAGTTGTATGGGGCAATATTGCGGGAAAATATGACAGTTTTCATTTGAACAAAAGACAGGATCGTTTTTGGCCATTTTTTTTAGCAATCGTAGGGACTGCCATAGCTCTTTGGATTTTGATGAATTCTAACGCGCCATTTCAATTTATAATTTTAATTATTAGCGCGTTTATCAATTTAATAGTGTTTACGATTATCACTTTGTGCTGGAAAATTTCTGTGCATATGGCAGTACTAACCTCTGCCTGTATTTCAGCTATTTATCTTTTTGGTTGGATTGCGGTAATTGTATTACCGGTTATTCCTCTTGTTATGTGGGCAAGAATTCAAAGAAAAAAACATACGCCCCTGCAAACTATAGGGGGCGTATGTATTGCTGTTACTGTGACAATGATAGTATTTTATTTTTTTGATTTTTCACCTAAGTTTTGACTAAATTTGCATATCTGTAATCGAATCTGAAGCTTTGTCTGTGGATTTTTGATTTGAGCCAGAAGGAAACTTAGGGGGGGCTATTGGTAAATCAGAAGCAGAGCTTACCGAAGTATTAGTTGTATTGATTGGAGCTTGAGATGCTGACGGTGTGGAAGCTGGTGTTGTGGTGCTTGACGTTGGTGTAGAAGTCGTAATAGGTGAGACACTTGTAGGGGTCGCTTGAGGAACTACTGGTGGAGTAGTAGGAGTAGCGCTTTGATTTATAGGTAATGAGCTTGGAGGAGTAGATGAAACGGGCTGTGGATTGGAATTTGAAGAATTAACATTTGAAGCTTGAAGGGTTGGTTCTGCAGGATTTGGCATTGTCGAGGGGCTAGTGTTTGCGGATATCGTTGAAGAAAGAGGCGCTAAGGAAGCTTGATCTATGTTAGGGGCTGTTTGGGCAGTTTGTGTGGTTGGTATATTAGAGTTGGGATTTGCCATTGACGGCTTTGCATTATTGAGATCTATCAAGCGAGTACCATTGGATGCACTCGGGACGGAGCTTGTATTCATAGTTGAGTTGCCATCGTATTGAGCGGGTGATTTACTATCAGCTGGGTCAGATGTGGATAAAGTTGAATCAATATTTTCATCGATTGTTTTAGGTGGGGTAGTTATTCCCATAGTTGAAAGCACGCTTGAGTTTTTAGCTGGCGGGACCGGAGTAAGCGGTGAAATATTTGAAGTATTTGTAGCCATAGGGGCGCTATTTTGTTTTAGGTCGACAGGTTTATTTAAAGGTTGATACATTGAATTTGAGTTTAAAGTATTTGATCCTTGGGCGGGAGGAATGGAAATCGGGGCAAATGGAGCATTTTTTGTGCTTGATTGTGATTTGTCAAAAAATTGTTGGTTGCTTGATTTTAATTCATTTAAAGATTTCAGTGGGGGAATGGGTTTTTTTGTTTGATTGATTGGCTTAATAGAAGGGGTAATCGGCTTAACTTGTGAATTCGGAATATTAAATGGTTTTTGGCTTTTTGACCCGGAGATTTCTTCTTTTGAAGATTGGGACTTGGTAAGTTCTATTAAATAATCTACGTCCAAGAGGGCTACTACAGGTTTGTCCTCTTTTGTGAAAATATAAAAATCCTTGCCATGTGTTTTGGCAATTAGTTCATGCGCTTTTTTTTCTAACTCTTCTAACGCAAAAATCTTATCTATAGGAACACTAATCATCACACCCCTCCTCTTTGTTATTTATAGCATATAAAAGAAAAATCAATGTGTCAAATCTTTGTCTGCCTGTTTTTCTATTGATAGATATGTAAATTTTAAGTTATATTTTACTTTTAAAATTATTACACTTTGCTACGCCTAGGCGTAGCAAAGTGTAATAAAATGGTTTTGTATACTTGTTATTAAATTATACAAAAGAGCACCCATCAAAGATCACACTATTGACAAATATGAAATCTTGATATAAAATATTTCATTGAAAGGATGTCACGAGATGATACAGCTGGGATAATCTGGTTGGAGATAGCTCGTGATGAAATTTTTTTAATGAAAGCAGGATGCTTCATTTGTTCTTTTGTGTTTCTTTGGCTCTCAGTGATGAGCCAAAGAAACCCTGCCAAGCTCATACATATGAGCTTGGGTGAAATGATTGCGCAATCGATAATGATATTCGGTTGTGCATTCATATCGCTTGTTTTTTTTATTATCGGAATATTTTATAGTCAGATATTCCGAAAAAGAAGCAATCGCCAAGTGCGTGATTGCTATCATCGGCTCTGGGATGAGTTCGATGACATAAATCGTAGATAGTTTTTCCCCCGCGCAGGTTCAAACTTGCGCGGTTTTTCTTTTTTGTCAATTTTCCATATCGTCCATGATTTAATCAATTCTTTTCCGAACAAATTTCTTGCTTATGATATTTATCTTTGATAGGATATAAGATATGAAAATATCAAAAACAAAATTAGACAATGGGTTAAGATTGGTGGTAGTGGAAATGCCGGACGTTCGGTCTGTGGCAACTATGTGCTTTGTTAGAGCGGGAAGTAGAAATGAGACAAGAGAAATAAATGGAATATCTCATTTTTTGGAACATATGGTGTTTAAAGCCACAGAAAAATTCAAAAACCAACTTGAAGTCGCTCGCGCAATAGAAGGTATTGGAGGGCAACTTAACGCTTGGACAGATCAAGATCATACTAATTATTATAATATTGTGCCAAGTGAGTATTCTAAAGTAGGAATGGAAGTTGTTAGCGAATTGGTGTTGAATCCAAAGTTAAAAAAAGAAGACCTTGAAAGAGAAAGAGGGGTGATTATCGAAGAGATGAATCGTCGCTGGGATGCTCCGGAGGACTATGTTTGGGAACTCGCTATTGAGCAGATCTGGCCAGATCAGGCGCTTGGAATGCCAGTGATAGGCCAAAAGGAAGTAATTGAAAAAGTTACTATTGATACTTTCAAGGAATATAGGAAAAAATGGTACACATCTGATAATATGGTTTTAGTTGTCGCTGGAAAAACTACATTTGATGATAGTAAAAAATTAACAAAAAAATATTTTGGGAATATTACAAAACAAGACAATAAATTTAGCCCCGAAACAGCAAAAGATGGGCAGTTAGACGCAATGGCAAAAATTTTTTCTAGAAAAACCGATCAGAGCCATCTTGTGCTCGGTATTAAAACATTTGACAGGTACAATGAAGATAAATATATTTTGAATGTTTTAAATACGATTCTAGGAATAGGGATGAGTTCACGTCTATTTATGGAAATTAGAGAGAAACGAGGACTTTGTTATTCAATTCATTCATCTACGGAACATTATTCAGATACTGGCGGATTTTTTATACACTCGGGATTAAATACAAAATTATTGCACGAAGCAATTAAGGCGATTTGTGAACAGTTGCAAAAATTAAAACAAAAACCGATTCCAGATGATGAACTAGACGAAGCTAAAAGATTAATAGCGGGGTCTATTGAAATGTCTGCTGATTCTTCAAGCGCGCAAGCGATAATGTTTGGTAAACAGGCTTTAGAATATGATAAAATTTTGTCGCTTGATGATTTGATTAAAAAACATAAAGCTGTAAGTGCAAAACAAATCCAAGATTTGGCAAAAAAAATATTCTTACCTGAAAAAACTAATTTGACTATTATTGGACCTTTGTCTGATAAAAAATCTGAAGAATTTAAAAAATTATTGGTATTTTAATGGAGGAAATATGAAACTACCTATTGAAAAAACATTGGTAATGTTAAAACCTGACGCTATAGAGCGAGGACTTATTGGAAAGATAATTTCAAGATTTGAAGATGTTGGATTAAAAATTGTGGGAATGAAAATGGTCTGGGTAGATAAAGATTTTGCAAGTCGTCATTATACGGAGGACATTGCCAAAAGAAGAGGTGAAAAAGTGCGTAAAATGATGGTTGATATGATATCTTCAGGCCCAGTGGTAGCTCTTGCGATAGAAGGTATCGAAGCAATTACGGTAGTTCGAAAAATGGTGGGAGAAACAGAGCCAAAATCTGCCGCTCCCGGAACAATTCGCGGAGATTTCACTCATGTGTCTTATCAATATTGCGATAGCAGAGAGATTGGTGTAAAGAATATTATTCATGCAAGTTCAAGTGAATCTGATGCAAAGATGGAACTTGATTTATGGTTTGCGGACAGTGAAATGTTTAATTATGAAACAGTGCATGAAAAACATATAAGAAATTAAAATGGATTTTTTTTTCCAAAATTTGCCATTGGTTATAATCAGTGCTTTTATTACATATATTTTTACCTTCCAAGTTATAAATCTCTCAATAAGACATAAATGGTATCCTGCGATTCGATCAAGAGATGTTCATAAAAATCCGATTCCACGTCTTGGAGGAGTAGCGATATTTTGTGCTTTTTGGTTAGTAATAATTATTTTAAGTATTTTTTTTGGAAAAAGTTTAGAATTTTCATCGGAAAATATTTGGTTTTTTGATAAAAAAATATTTGGAATATTTCTCGGCTCTATTTTGATTTTTGCAACGGGAATTTGGGATGATAAAAAAGACATTGATTGGAGAATTAAATTATTAGCTCAAATTATATCTGCAATATTGGTAGTAATTTTTGGAGTAAATATTGACTTTTTGTCAAATCCTTTTGGAGGACAAATAGATCTTGGAATATGGGGGATAGGTTTAATTGTTATTTGGATGGTAGTATTGATGAATGCTCTAAATTGGCTCGATGGATTAGATGGCTTGGCAAGCGGAATTTCGGCAATTACATCATTGATACTTGGTTTTTTAGCGCTTTCTTTAGAATCTAATCAGACAAATACTGCTTTGATTGCTTTTATTTTTTTTGGAGTTGTAATAGGGTTCTTACCAAAAAATTTTTATCCCGCGCGTATTTTTTTAGGAGATTCTGGAAGTATGTTTTTGGGATTTATGATTGCAGTTTTGGCTGTGATTTCAGGTGGTAAGATTGCGACAGCGGCCCTTATTTTAGGATTGCCGATTCTTGATTTGATTTGGGTAGTATTGAGAAGGATTTTTTCTCATCATTCTCCTTTTTTGGCAGACAAACTTCATCTTCATCATCGTCTTTTAAATGTTGGCCTTTCTATAAAACAAGCGGTATTGTTTTTGTATATGGTAAGCGCACTTTTTGGAATAATCGCGTTAAATATTCAAGAAACTCTTACTAAATTTAAATTTGCTTTGGTGGTCGTTGCAGTAATCGTTGCTTTGGGGTTATTATTAGTATATGGACAAAAAAATTCAGAACGAAGAAAAATATAAAGATGAATTAGTTTTTCGTGGACAAAGAAAAGACGAATATGTAATCTTTACAGCAAAACAACATTCTTGGGTTCTTGCCAAAAGAGGGTTGGTAATTTTAATTTGTTGCTTGGTTATGGTTGGGGCGGTCGCTTTTTTTGGGGCAAGTCCAATCTCTTCATGGATAATTTTTATACTGGTTGTTTTTGTTATATGTTATGGTTTTTACTATTGGTTTTTGTGGTGGAATGGTGAAATTGTGTTAACAAACCAAAGAATAATTCAAACAGTTCAGAATGGATTTTTTTCAAAAAAAATTTTAGAAACAGAGCTTGAAAAAATTCAAGACGCTGTTTGTGAAATAAAAGGATTATCAAATTCTATGCTCAATATTGGTTCTGTTCAGTTTCAAACCGCTTCCAAAGAAAAAATAATCAAGATGGATTATTTATTGAATCCTTATGATGTTCAACAAAAAATTGTAAATGCTCAAAAGAGAACAAACCGATCCGAAAAAAGAATGATTGTCTAATTTTTAGGATTTACTATTTTAGAAATTTGATTTTGTAGCTGTGAACTAAGCTCGACTTTTGTTC
Source organism: uncultured Candidatus Saccharibacteria bacterium (assembly GCA_964652345.1). GTDB lineage: Bacteria > Patescibacteriota > UBA1384 > CAZZBO01 > CAZZBO01 > CAZZBO01. The sequence goes on from CAZZBO010000001.1 coordinate 66,898, forward strand.
TGGTGCTCATTTCTTTGTATCCACCATTGAAAGGAACGCGAAGAATTACTGGAGAATCTCCAGGGTGATCTTGCAAGATGTGCTTTATTTGAATTAGTTTTTCTTTTTTTGTGTTTTCGGGAAGATCGATGATAAAAAATTTTGAATTAATTATGTTATTAATTTTTGATTCTTTTTTTTGTTGATAGACAACTGATTGTTTATTTTCATAGTTTTTGTTTGAACTATTATAGCTAAATGTTTTAGAAATATTATTTTTTTCAAATTCTTGAATTTCTTTTTTTAAGATTTTTAGATCTGATTCTTCTGTAATTTCCCAACCGTTCTCTGCGATAAATTTTATCTCATTGTCTTTTGTGGAAATTTTACCTGTTACTAAAATAATTTTGTCCGTTCCCCAAACATTTTGAGTTTTTTCTAAAACAGTTGGAAAAACCAAAATTTCTATTTTTGAAGTTGTATCTTCAAGTGAAACAAAAAGCATCGGTTTGCCGGATTTTGTGATGAATTTTTTACCATTTGTAATTATTCCCGCGATTGTTATAAGTCCGGATTGATCTTGGGAAAGATTTTCTATTTTTGTAGTAAAGTTTATTTTTTCTTCATATTCTTTGAGCGGATGATCCGAGAGATAAATTCCCAAAAGCTCTTTTTCCCAAGCTAATTTTTCTTTGCTTGTAGCTGGTTCCACCTTTGGAAGTTTGATAGTTAGAAATATATTTTGTTTATCTGAGCGTGATTCAAATAGAGAATCTTGATTTTTCTTTAAATTTCGATTTTTATCTTGGTTGATTTTAAGAATTTGTTCTAAAGCAGTTAATAGAGCTTTTCTTTCTCCAAGTTCATCGAGACTTCCGGACATGATAAGCGCTTCCATTGATTTTTTATTGATTACGTTTCCAGTCAGTCTATCAGCAAAATTAGCAATAGAGCTAAATTTGCCGTTTTCTCTTCTTTGCTCGACAATGGTTTCTGCCACGCCGTAGCCAACATTTTTAATCGCGCTCAAGCCAAATCTAATATTGCCGTTTTCAGGAACAACCCCGAATTCGACAAATGATTCATTGACACTAGGAGGCAAAACGGAAATTCCGAGTCTTTCACATTCGGATAATTCGATAGTAATTCGATCCTGATTCTGGAAGTCAGAAGTTAAGAGCGCGGCCATAAAGCAAGCAGGATAGTGAGCTTTTAGATATGCGGTTTGATAAGCGATCATTGCATAGCAAGCGGCATGACTTTTATTGAAGCCGTAAGCGGCAAATTCTTCAAATTCTTCAAAAACTCTTTGGGCCTTTGCTTTTTCGACTCCATTACTTATTGATCCATCAATAAATTTTTCTTTCATCTGTTTCATCAACTTGGCGATTTTTTTACCCATTGCTTTACGAAGAGTATCTGCTTCTCCTCCTGAAAAACCTGCCATATCCTTTGCAACTTGCATCACTTGCTCCTGATATACTGGGATTCCATAAGTTTCTTTAAGCGCTGATTCCATCAACGGATGTTCATAGGTTATTCGTTCATATCCGTGCTTTCTCTTGATAAATGAATCAATCCACTGCATCGGTCCAGGACGATAAAGCGCTACCATTGCAATAACGTCCTCCAATTTTGTCGGCTTTAAGTCTTTGATGTATCTTTTCATTCCTGACGATTCAAGTTGGAAAACTCCTGTAGTTTCACCGCGTCCTAAAAGAGCAAAAGTTTTTTTATCATCTAGAGGAATATTCCTGATATCAATTATTTTATTATGGAGTTTTTTTATAATTCGTAGAGCGTTTTGGATAACCGTAAGGTTTGATAGCCCCAAAAAGTCCATTTTCAAAAGCCCGATTTCTTCAATGGGTTTCATGGAGTATTGGGTAATTTGTCCAACATCGCCTTTTTGAGCCATTTGAACTGGGGAATATTGAGTAAGCTCATTTTTTGATATTACTATGGCGCAAGCATGCTGGCTGGCATGACGGACTGTGCCTTCTAGCTTCATTGAAAAATCTAAAAGCCGTTTGGTCTGTTCTTCGGTGGTGTATACTTCTTTTAAATCTTCAGCTTCTTTTACAGACTTTTCAAGCGGAATATGGCGACCTTGTATCGGTGGTGGCACTAGCTTGGCAATTCGATCAACTTCTCCGTAGCTCATACCAAGAGCACGACCGACATCTCGAACAGCCGCGCGAGCCGCCATTGTTCCAAAAGTGATAATTCCCGCGACATGATTTTGACCGTATTTGTCAATGACATATTTTATTACTTCTCCTCGTCTGTCGTCAGCAAAATCCATATCAATATCAGGCATGGAAATTCTATCCGGATTTAAAAATCGTTCGAATAAAAGTCCATAACGGATCGGATCAATATTGGTGATATCAAGACAGTAAGATACGAGTGATCCTGCGGCAGATCCTCTTCCCGGACCTACAAGGATATTATTTTTTTTGGCAAATGCGATAAAGTCGGCAACGATTAAAAAATATGAGGAATAATGCATTTTTGCTATTGTCGCCAGTTCAAATTCAAGACGCTCGATTAGTTCGGGAGTTACTGTTTTGTATCTTTGTTTTAGTCCTTCAAAACAAAGTCTTTTTAAATATTCATTTTCATTTTCATCTGTTGGAATTGAAAAATTTGGAAGTAGATCTTTATAGAATTTAATTTTTAAATTTTGACACTCTTTCGAGATTTTTACAGTATTTTCAATTGCTTCGGGAATATGGCTGAAATTTTTTTGCATTTGTTCACTGGAAAGCATAGAAAAATCACCACTATATTCCATACGGTCATTGTCGTATATGGTTTTGCCTGTTTGAACGCAAAGCAATAGATCGTGCGCTTCACGGTCCTCGGTTTTTATGTAGTGAACATCATTTGTCGCAACAAGCGGAATAGACATTTCTTTTGCAAGCTCGATAATTTTTTGATTTACTGGCTCTTGTTCTTTAATATCTGGGTGATGTTGAAGTTCCAAATAAAAATTATCACGACCAAATAGTTCAAGATAATCTTGGGTTATTTGTTTTGCTTTTGTATATTCTTTAGCAAGAATTGTACGTGGAATTTCTCCTGCCAAGCAGGCAGAAAGAGCAATTAAACCATCGGAATGTGATTTTAAAAATTTTTTATCAATTCTTGGTTTGTAATAATACCCTTTTAAATGAGCTTCGGATGTAATTTTTAGTAAGTTTTGATAACCAATTTCATTTTTTGCCAAAAGCACTAAATGATATGGCTTTGTATCTATGCCAGCTGATTTACTTGTAAGTTCTCTGGGAGCAATATAAGCTTCTATTCCGATAATTGGTTGTATCCCGGCTTTTTTTGCTTCCTGAAAAAATTCAATAGCTCCGTACATTGCCCCGTGATCGGTTAAAGCCAGAGCGGGCATTTTAAATTCTTTTGCACGGCTTACAAGTTGAGGGATTTGACCCAATCCGTCAAGAAGTGAGTAGTGGCTATGAACATGAAGATGAATAAAATTAGACATATTTTTACATTATCGCAAAGAAATTAAAAATCAAAATGCAAAATAAAAAATTCCAAATTACAAACACCAAATAACAAATAAATTCTAAATTCAAATATCAAAATCCTAAATAAATAATCAATATGCTTTTAATCATAAAACGAGGACTGTTTGAGTCTTGAATGAAATTCAAGATGAGTTCCGCAGTTTTAAGATAAAAGAGATACGTTAGAATAACGTGCCGGGGTAGGGATTATTAAGGGTGTAGGGGCGGGCTTCGTAACTACGAGCCCCTCACACTTAATAAAAAATGATACAAGAATATCTTGTAAATAAGATATAAGATAAAAAATATATTTAAAATACATATAATCGTAAAATTAATTAATTTATAAATTTGTATTTCAATTCTGCGGAGGTTGAGATACATAGGTAACACTTCTGGTATTATCAATTCAGAAAAA
>CAZZBO010000002.1:0-61095 GCA_964652345.1 uncultured Candidatus Saccharibacteria bacterium
TTGGTACAAGTGGACAAACTGGGCGCAATCTATTTAGAGAAATACCTGCTTTTTTCCAATATGCTCGTTCCCAGGGCTATAGCAAGCTCAATTTTCATGGCTGGAATCCCGAGCTAAATCGTGTTTTAGAACGGTTTGGCTTTGAGCAAATCAGAACCGATTCTATGGGAGAGTTTAGCGCTGATCTTTATGAAAAAACTCTTTTAGAGCAAAAATCACAAGATGAAATTAATATGGAGCGTAAGAGAGCATTTGAACAAAAATATCTCCAAAAAATTAATCGTGAATATGAAAAAACTTTAGCAACCTTTTCCCAAGAAAAACGTGCCCTTAAAGAAGAAACAATACTTTCGGCATATAACTCATTAGCAACTAGATTAAGCTCGACTGAAGGATTTGATTTTAACGAGATCTCGCGAGCGGTTTTAAAACTCAAATTAGCTCGACACTTCCAAACCCTAGACGAATTAGATATCAATACTCTTTATGATGCAATCGTGGAAAGCCCAAAGTTCCTCCAAAGCGATAAAGGATCACTACACAGATTATTTGAACTGCACGAACAAAAAACATTGCAAAAAATTGCTGAAATTCGTAAAAACCGAGCTGAAATCACTGGAAATGAAGAATTTAACCCTATGGAAGCACTTTTTGAAACTAGCTCGGGAAAATATTATGTCGCCCGACTTTTAAACATGCCCCACTTAGAACAAGAATCAAGATATATGAGTCATTGTGTTGGTACTAGCAATTCATATATTAATAAAATCAAAAACGGAGATATTGAAATTTTATCATTTCGCTCCAAACCTACTTACAATAATCAAACTGGAAAACTCGAAGGTGACCGTCCGATCATCACTATAGAATACAATCTAAGAACAAATACTATCGAACAGATGAAAAAAGCAAATGATGCATATTTGAGCCCAAATGATCCATATTTTAACGATGTTATCGATGCATTAAAAACAGTACGGCAAACTACTACAGATACAGGAAAACCACGCAACTATAAAAAAATTAACAATTCTGAATTAGGAAATTTTTCAGTTAAGGATTATTACCTTTTAACTGATCGAGGTGAAATATCATTTCGTGATTTTGATCCAGATAGCAATCTTTTTGTTTTAAAGATGGGTGAAATGCCCATCACTCCTAATATGCCAAAACAAGATGCGAAAAAAATACTACAAATAGTTGAAGGTATCATTGTTGAAGAAAATGAAATTGCATTAGGTGAAAGCGAGTTAAATGAAAGTTCAAAAGTATACATCGGGGAGTGGAATATGGAAGTTTTTCAAAAAATTAGAAATTATCCGGACATCAAACATATCTATGAATCATCTCCTGACAAAAAGATATTTATGCAAACTTTGGAAACTGATCCAAGTATTAACTCCGCAGAAATAGCCGAGCAAGCCCTTGAAGATAAGAATGACTATCTTTCCGATTGGGGCAAAGATATTCTTGAAAAGACTGAATTCAGCAAAGAAAGTCAAAAGTACGATCTAGTGCGATTTACCGTTTCCCAACTGGGTTTTCCAAATGGAGCGACAACTGATGAGATTTATGCCAGGGCAACAGAGCTTGGGCTTGAACTTTGTCCGGCAGAAGTCGGACCGCATTTGCGATTGCAATATCGAGGCGGTGAATGGATGCTAATTGCAATGAAACAAATCACTGACCGGGATGGCTATCCGAATGTGTTCTACCTGACTGCGAGCGGCGATCAGCTCGGACTCAGCGGCGTCAATGCCAACCCTTCGAACAGGTGGAATGCTGTCAGTAGCTTTGTCTTCCGTTTCCGTCAAGTTTCTCAAGAAGCTTAAACTCTTATATTCTTTGAACTATTTTTAAACTTGGATTCTTTGTCCCTTTGGTACTTATGCGGCGTAGCCAATCAATTAAATCTAAAACAATAAGTACAAAGTTATAAATGTTTATTGTTTTGATAATTATTATTTATAATTTGTTTAGACTTTATAATTTAATTATTTAATACTTTTTTTAAATATTCTCCCGTATAACTTTTTGGATTATCGGCAACCTCTTCTGGTGTGCCTGTAGCGATAATTCTTCCCCCATTTTCTCCGCCCTCGGGACCAAGATCAATTATCCAATCTGCTGACTTTATAACATCTAGATTGTGCTCAATTATTAAAACACTGTTTCCTTTGTCAACCAACTTTTTTAATACTCCGAGTAATTTTTTCACATCTTCAAAATGAAGACCGGTCGTAGGTTCGTCTAAGATATAAAAAGTATTACCCGAAGCAATTTTGGAAAGTTCGCTGGAAAGCTTTATCCGCTGCGCTTCGCCACCGGAAAGTGTAGTGGCGCTTTGTCCAAGCGACAGATACCCCAAGCCAACTTGTTGTAAAGTTGCCATTTTTCTCTCGATTTGAGGGATATTAGCAAAAAACTCACTAGCTTCATCTATTGTCATTTTTAAAACATCGGCAATATTTTTGTTTTTGTACTTCACCTCAAGAGTTTCTTTGTTGTACCGGCTTCCACGACAAATTTCGCAAGGAATAAACACATCAGGTAAAAAATGCATCTCTATTTTGATAATTCCATCACCATTACAGTGATCACACCTTCCTCCGTCAACATTAAAAGAGAATCTGCCTGGAGTATAACCACGGGTGCGACCTGATGGAGTGCGAGCAAAAAGTTGACGGATATGATCAAATGCCTTGGTGTAGGTTGCCGAATTTGAACGAGGGGTTCGACCGATAGGGGATTGATCTATGACAATTACCTTGTCAATATTTTTATCTCCTTCTATCTGTTCGTAATTTCCCGGTTTTTCATGACTACGATAAATTTTTCGGGCAAGAGCTTTGTAAATTATATCGTTTACAAGGGTTGATTTACCGGAACCTGATACTCCGGTAACTACTGTCATCAAGCCAAGTGGAATCTTGACTGTAATGGTTTTGAGATTATTTTCTTTAGCTCCTTTTATTACGAGCCATCCCTTTTTAGGGCTTTTTCTATTTTTTGGGATTTCGATTTTTAGCTCTCCTTTGAGATATTGTGCGGTTAAACTATTTTGAGATAAAAAATCATCCAGTTTACCGCTGGCGACAATTTTTCCTCCATGTTTGCCGGCTTTTGGTCCTACATCAATTAAATAATCTGCTTGTCTCATAGTTTCTTCATCGTGTTCCACCACCAATACCGTATTGCCTAAATCACGCAGATCTTTGAGTGTATTTATCAGTTTTTGATTGTCTTTTTGATGAAGCCCGATGGTCGGTTCGTCTAGCACATATAAAACGCCAACTAATTGCGAACCAACTTGGCTGGCAAGACGAATCCTTTGTGATTCTCCCCCCGAAAGAGTAATCGCAGAACGATCAAGGGTGAGATAACCGATCCCGACTGAAATTAAAAAATTTAATCTATTTTGAATTTCTTTGATAATTCTTTCAGCAATTAGCATTTCTTGTTCGGAAAATTTAGTATCCATAAAAAATGAAAATAATTGCTCTACGGACATTTGCACCAAATCAGCAATATTTAATTTATGGACTTTGATTGCCAAAGATTGTTTTTTGAGTCGTGAGCCCTTACAAGTTTGGCAAGTTTTAGAAGAAAAATATTTAGATAATTCGTTTTTGACGCCTTCGGATTGAGTATTGTTGTAGCGATCCAAAAGATGATTTGCTAGTCCTTTGAAATTTATCATAAAGTAATGTCCAGAACTTTGGGCAAAATATTTTATTTTTAGATCCGTACCGCTTTTTTTGGGCCCATTTAAAATATAATCTAATTTATAATCAGGTAATTTTTCTATAGCATCATTGAGATCGATATCTATTTTTTCTGCTACTGCTTTGAGCAAAGCGCCATAATAATTGTTTTTTGAATAAGTCCAAGGCATAATTGCGCCTTGGTTGATGCTTAATTTTTTATTCGGAATGATTAAATTTTGATCAATTTCGGTTTTAAAGCTAAGTCCGTGACAATCCTCACAAGCGCCAAAGGGACTATTAAATGAAAAAGAGCGGGGGGTAATCTCTTCTATAACAGTATCGTCATAAGGGCAAGCAAAATTTTGTGAGTATATAGTTTCTTTGTTTGTATTTAGATCTGAAACAATAATTAGTCCTTTTGCAAGTTTTAAAGCGGACTCGGCTGTCTCAGTGATACGATTTTTGGTAACATTTTGTATCTTGAAACGATCGACTAAAACTTCAATGCTATGAGCTTTGTAACGATCAAGGGCTATAGTTTCGTCAAGTGAGTATATTTTGCCATTTACTCTTACTTTGGCAAACCCGCCATGAAAGAGATCGTAAAATAGCTGACTATATTCTCCTTTTCTACCACGCACTACGGGAGCAAAGAGTTCTAATTGATTATTTGGAGGATATTTGGAAATATTATTTACGATTTGTTCTAAGGATTGCTTAGAAATTTCTCTGTTGCATGTCGTACAATAAGCGATACCGACTCTGGCAAATAAAAGACGAAGATAGTCATATATTTCTGTTACCGTACCAACCGTTGAGCGTGGATTGTGTGAAGATGATTTTTGGTCAATAGAAATAGCTGGTGAAAGACCGTCGATATAATCTACATCTGGTTTTTCCATTTGTCCTAAGAATTGTCTCGCATAACTTGAGAGCGATTCAATATAACGACGTTGACCTTCGGCAAAAATTGTATCAAAAGCAAGCGAACTCTTACCAGAACCAGAAAGACCTGTGATTACTGTTAAGCTATTGCGGGGGATCTCTACATCAATGTTTTTCAAATTGTGTTCCCGCGCGCCTTTGACAAATATTTTATCATCCATTGCGGTATAATTTTATCAAAATATATTAAAACTTCAATCCGATGAATAATATTTTTTTATTTTGAGATATATTGTCAGTAAAATTTTTTGTGATTTCGAACAAACCTTAATTGTGATAATCTTAAAATGGAAAAAATATTTAATAAATTATAAATGTTGTGGTATTTTAATATAGTAATATTAGCTACTCTGCACTAAGGTCGCAGAGTATTCCCCAAAAAGGGGAAAAGCTTGTTACCCCTACGCTTCGCTACGGGCTTTCTAAGATCCCCGTGGCAAGCACGGGGCATTACGAAAGGATAATAAAAAGGAGGTTTATGAACCTAGATTTAATAAGAAAAAGAATTACGATGCTCGAAAAAGAAGAAGAGGATATAAAAAAATCAAAAGAAATGATAAAGAATGAGCTTGAAAATAATTCAGAATACATAGAAGCTCAAGAACAGTTAAGAAAAGCAATGCAAAGAAGAAAACAGATAAAAGATAGAATTCTTGGAAATACAACATATGTTCAACTGATGATGGATATGAAGGAAACAGAAGAAGAAATTTCAACTTTAAAAGAAGTTTTGAATACTGAATTGATTGAATTATTTGGAAAAACAAAATCAGATGAATTTACAGATGCTAACGGAGAAACAAGAAAATTTAAATTAAGCGCTAAATTATACCCGAAAGGATCAAATAAGTTTGAAAATATTAATGAAAACGAGAAAGAGAATCTTCGTTAATTTTCTAGCTTGATTTTTTCTTTTTGCATTTTTATTAGTACTCGAATTTCATCACGCAATACTGCCGCAAGCTCAAATTGAAGATTTTTCGAAGCTTCATTCATCTCTTTTGTTTTTGTTTTAATTCTTTCATTGATATTAATCTTTAATTCATCTATTTCTACTGGGTCAACTTCAAATTCAGGAGCTAAAATTTCATCGGATAGAGATTGTATTTCTTTTTGGATGGTTTTTGGGGTGATATTATTATCTTTATTGTATTCAAGCTGGATTTTTCGTCTTCTATTTGTTTCAGTCAATGCTTCATTTATTGAATTTGTGATTGTATCCGCGTATAGAATTACTTTTCCATCAATATTTCGAGCCGCTCTTCCTATTGTTTGAATGAGAGATCTAGAGGATCTTAAAAATCCTTCACGGTCAGCATCTAGAATTGCCACAAGAGATACTTCTGGTAGATCTAGTCCTTCGCGAAGCAAATTAATGCCTACTAACACATCAAATTTTCCTTCACGGAGTTCGGATAATATTTTTATTCTTTCAATTGTTTCAACTGATGAATGCAGATAGTTAACTTTGATATTTTTTGATTTTAAAAATTCTGTTAAATCTTCTGCCATTTTTTTTGTAAGAGTGGTTATGAGCACTCTATGATTTTTTGTTGTAGTAATATTGATTTCACTGATTAGATCTTCAATTTGATTTTTTGTTTTTCGAATAATTAACTCTGGGTCAACAAGTCCAGTAGGACGAATTATTTGTTCGACAAGGTTATCTTTGATATCCAATTCATAAGTTCCGGGAGTTGCTGTTGTATAAATTGTTTGGTTAATTTTTTGAGTAAATTCATTAAAGTTTAATGGACGATTATCTACGGCGGAAGGAAGGCGAAAACCGTGTTCGATAAGCGTAAGTTTACGCGATCTATCCCCCGCATACATACCGTTTAGTTGAGGGATTGTGACATGGGATTCATCGATTACCAATAAAAAATCTTTTGGAAAATATGATAATAAGGTTTCAGGTGGCTCTCCTGGCCTTCTATGATCAAGGTGTCTAGAATAGTTTTCAATGCCATTGCAATAACCGACTTCTTTGATTAATTCCAAATCATAATTTGTTCTTCGTTTTATCCGTTCAGCTTCCAGAATTTTACCTTTTTTTAATAAACCTGCATGAAATGTATCAAACTCCTGTTTAATATTTTGTAAAGCTTCATCCAAATTTTCATCTGTTACAACATAGTGTTTAGCTGAAAAAATTGTGATTTTTTTGTGTAAAATTTTTTTTGTTGGATCAATAGTATTATATTCTAATATAGTAATTATTTTGTTGTTATCAGTAGTGATTCGATAAATATTTTCTTTGTTGACAGGCATAATTTCGATAATCTCTCCTTTTATTCTAAAGGTGCCTCTTTTTAGTTCATATTCATTTCTTAAAAATTGTAGTTCAATCAATTTTAGTTTTACTGATTCAAAGTCAATAGTTTGTCCAACTTCAAGGAACATAGTGGCTTTGGAATATGCCAGTGGAGATCCGATGCCATAAATACAAGATACGGAAGCAACTATAATCACATCTTTTCTAGTTAAGAGAGATTGAGTTGCCTGATGTCGCAGTCTGTCAATTTCGTCATTGATAGTTGCTTCCTTTTCTATATATGTATCAGTAGAAGGAATATATGCTTCAGGCTGGTAATAATCATAATATGAAACAAAGTATTCTACAGCATTGTCAGGAAAAAATTTGCGATATTCACTTGTTAATTGAGCGGCTAAGGTTTTATTATGAGCAATCACTAGGGTCGGTTTGTTGATTTTGTTAATCACATTAGCAATAGTAAAGGTTTTTCCCGAACCTGTAACACCTAGTAAGATTTGATGTTTTTTTTGTTTTTTTATACCTTCAACAAGAGAATCAATCGCTTGGGGTTGATCTCCTGTAGGATTAAACTTTGAATTTAATGTAAACTGATCCATACTTTATATATTAGCTTAAAATACATCAGATTGACATCTGTTTATTTATCTATTAAAATTTGCTACAAAATTGCAATTTTGTTAATATATAATAAATAGGAGGGGATAGTGTTACTTGCAGATTATTTTAGATGGTGGTACACAAGCGGACTAGTTGCTTTTTATAAATGGTGGAAAGATTTACTTGGATTTATAATTTATTATTTTTCTATAAAAGACTTATTTAAGACACTTTTTGACCCATGGAAGAGGGATACAGTAAATTATGGTAAATCTCTTGAGGCAATATTTAAAAATTTAACAGATAGTTTGATAAGTCGCTTAATGGGATTTACGGTTAGAATTATCGTTATTTTAATAGGACTGTTACTAGAGATATTTATATTGTTATTATCTTTTGTATCTCTCGTAATTTGGCTTGGGTTGTTTCCTTTTTGTATTTTATTAATAACAATTTCACTCAAATGATTGATTTTGAATCCAGTATCAAAAAAAAATATGTAACGATAAAAATATTAGCAAATGGTCTGATTGGTAAAATCACAAAATATTTGAGTATAGTTTTATTCTTAATAGGGCTTGGGTTGTTTTTAGTAGATAGAAACGGACTATTGGAAAATCAAATTTGGGGAATAATAACCAGCATAGGTTTAATAACTATTAGTTATGGGATATTTTTAAATAACTATTCTTTTGATAAAAAAATTAATTCAAACAATTTGGCAGACAGAATAGATTATGAAATTCATATTCTTTGGAAAAAAACGAAAAATAATAAAAATTTTATTCCTCTTTTTTTGTCAAATATCATCAACTCACTGGAGGGCAGGTTTATTTTTAACAGATTAGAATTAGATCCAGTTGTAACTTTGGAATTAATCTACCAAGAATCTCAAAATAATATGATTGATTTTGCAAACATATCACAGATAGCAGACCAAAAAAGAGCTGACTTAAAGAAAAATGAGATTACTGCGGGTGATTATATTTCTGCACTATTTGAAGAGAATCAAAATTTGAAAGAGTGGCTCAATACTAGAAAGATCAATATAGAAGAAATTAACAAGATTGTTTATTGGTGGGATAGACTTAAAAAAACAATTGAATCTACCCATGATAAAAAACAATCATGGTTCAAAATTGAACCAATAGGTCAGGAATGGTCAATGGGTTATGCTAACGCTTTATTTTATTTTACTAAGAATATTTCAGAATATGTTAGGAAAAATATAAATTATATCCACATATACGGGAGAAGAAATGAAATATCTCAATTAGAAAATGCTCTTTCTTCTTCTAAAGCTGCAAATGCCTTATTAGTAGGGCCTCCCGGTATTGGAAAATCAGCAATAGTTGAGGGATTAGCTTATAATATTTTAAATAAAAATACTACTCCAACATTAAACAATAAAAGAGTTTATCAAGTAAATTCATCGTTTCTGTTTAGCGGAGTGAATACAACCTCTGAAGTTAAAAATCGACTAATGAAAATATTAAATGATCTAGCTCACTATGGAAATGGAATTTTATTTATTGAAGATATTCATAATTTCTTTGATTCATCAAACTCTAAAATTGCGGCATCGGATTTTTCGGATGTAATATTGCCATATTTATCAAGTAATTTACAATTGATAGGATCAACCACATGGCAAGATTACCATGCCACAATTTCAAAAAATAGTTCACTCAATTCTTTATTTCATCAAATAGAAGTTACTGAACCAGATGATACTGTTTGCGAACTCATCCTAGAAGATATTGTGCCAATCTTTGAATCAAAAAATAAAGTTTTTATTACATTTTCTGCAATAAAATCAGCAATCTTACTTTCCAAGAGGTACATTCATGATGTTCCTCTGCCAGAAAAAGCAATACAGTTGTTAGAACAGGGAGTATTGGAATGCGTAAAATCGAATAATGATCTCGTTAATGCCTCATATATGGAGTCCGTAGTTACAATAAAAACAAATGTGCCCTTAGGAGATATTTCAGAAGAAGAAGGAAATAAATTAAATAATATTGAAAATGAAATGCACGAACAGATTATTGGGCAAGATGAAGCAATTAAAGCTATTTCAAATGCTTTAAGAAGAAGCAGGGCAGGATTAACTGATGAAAAACGTCCCATCGGTTCTTTTTTGTTTCTTGGACCAACTGGTGTAGGAAAAACTGAAACTGCAAAAACATTAGCTAAAGTGTATTTTGGAAATGAAGCTTCAATGATTAGACTTGATATGAGTGAATATCAAGAAGTTGCCTCAATATCACGATTGATAGGTGATAACGGCAATAGTGGATATTTAACCGACGCAGTATACGACAATCCCTTTAGTCTGGTTTTATTAGAAGAGTTGGAAAAGGCAAATAAAGATTTATTAAATATCTTTCTTCAAGTATTAGAAGATGGTAGATTAACCGATGGTTTAGGTAGAACGATTGATTTTACAAATACGATAATAATTGCTACTTCAAATGCAGGAAGTCAACAAATCAATCAATTAATCAGACAAAATACTTCAGAAGAAGATCTAAAAAACAAAGTCATTGAATCAATAATTAATCAAAGAATTTATCGTCCAGAGTTTATCAATCGATTTGATGGAGTAATAGTATTTAGATCTCTCAATTCTAGAGAAATTAAAGAAATAATTAAACTTATGCTTAAAGACATTCAAAGAAATCTGGAATCAAAGCAAATCTTTATTGATTTTGACGATGATGTTGTAAATGATATTGCTAAAAAGGGTATTCATCCTGAATTTGGTGCAAGACCGCTAAGAAGATACATACAAGACAACATAGAGAATAAAATAGCATCAATGCTCTTAAATAATGAGCTTCACGCAGGCCAAACATTGCGATTAAATATGACAAATTTTTTATAACCTGTGGATATCTTATTGGTAGAATATACTTTATAGAATAAAAAATGTCATTATAAAAAAAATACATAAACCTTGACATACCATATATAAAAGGACGAAAATAGTCATTAGGGAAAGGAGGTGATAAAAATGGCATATTCTACAAAAAGTAAAAAAACCGGTGAAACATATTATCTGCACTCAAAAGATGTAACATTGAGAGGTGGAAGAAAGCAAACGATTTATTTCTTTGCTAGAGACGTTAGAGATGGAGCATTAGACGACATTCCGAGTGGTTATACAACTATGGAAAACTCAAGAACTGGTCTACCAATGCTTAAAAAAGCTTAAGTAAAACACATTTTTACCAATTAGAAAAAAGAGTCAAGTTGACTCTTTTTTCTTGTAAAAGAAATTAGAAACAGTTATAATTTACCTTGAAATTATGAAAAAAATTAATCTTGTTTTAAAAGCGATATTGATTCCATTTGATATTTTAGCCATAGTATTAGCTTTTACAACCGCATATTTTTATAGGTCAAATGGGTTTATTATTTACCTTTGGCCATTCTATGATTTTTTAAGATTTGTTTTGACATTTTCACTTATTTGGATAGCAATATTTACGTTACTTGGTCTTTATTCGTTTAGGATTAAGTATAAATTTTGGGACGAAATATCTAAAATCTTGATAGGATCCCTGTCGGGGTGGTCCCTATTCATAGTGCTTATTTATTTTATAAAATCTGAACAAACTCTGGCGTTACCCAGATTAGTATTAGCATTATCTTTATTTTTAATACCTGCGTACATTATAATGGCTCATTACATTATAAATCTTATAGCTAAATTTATTTATCTTGGCGGAAAAAATTTAACAAAAATTAAACTTATTGGAACAAGTAATAGATTGTCTGAACACATTATTCAAGAATTAAATAAATCTTTAACAGACGGTTATATATACTGTGGCATTATCAGTAACAAAACTATAGATGAGATAATTTTTAAATTAAAAAAATCAATGCCTGATGAAATTTGGTTACTAGATAATAATATTCTACATATTGAAAAAGGAGCGCTTATAAATTTTTGTGAAGAAAAAAATATCAATATTAAAGTAATACCTCAAGTTTATGAAATAAGAACTTTAAATGTGAAAATTGATTCATTTGCAGGCATTACATTCTTACAGTTTTTAAGATCTCCACTTGAAGGATGGGGAAGAATAGTAAAGAGATTTATTGATATAGTTTTTTCAATTTTGATTTTAATAATATTGCTACCTCTTTATATAACTTCTACTATTCTTGTTTTAATATCTTCAACTGGTCCAATATTGTATACTCACAAGCGGATTGGTCAGGATGGAAAAATTTTTAAAATTTATAAATTTCGTTCAATGTTTGTCGGTGCAGAGGATAAATATCAACATCATTGGTCAGTAAAAGATGAATCATCGGACCCAAGAATTACTCCAGTTGGAAAATTTTTAAGAAAAACCAACTTAGACGAACTCCCTCAAATTATCAATGTCTTAAAGGGAGATATGAGTTTTGTTGGTCCTCGGCCAGAACAACAAGATTATGTAGAAAAATTTTCTCTAGAAATTCCTCATTATATGAAAAGACATTATGTAAAATCTGGAGTTACAGGTTGGGCGCAAATTAACGGTTTAAGAGGAGATACTTCGGTCGAAGAAAGAGTAAAATATGATCTTTTTTATATCCAGCATTGGTCTTTGTGGTTTGATTTTAGAATAATAATAAGAACAATTAAAATTTTTATCTTGCAAATTATTGGAAAAAAAATATGAAAATACTTCTTGCTCATGATTTTTTAAATCAATGGGGCGGTGGTGAGAGGGTTTTGAAAATTTTTTATAATATGTATTCTCACCCGCAAATATTTACTATTACTTGGGATAAAAACAAGGTAAATCTATTTAAAAAAAATAAAATATCAACTTCTTTTATTCAAAAATTACCATTTGGGATAAATAAATATAAATGGTATTTGATGTTAATGCCAAAGGCAGTGGAAAAATTTAAATTTTTTAATACTGACGTAGTTCTCTCTGATTGTTCGGGGTTGATCAAAGGAATAAATATTCCAAAAGATACCCTTCATGTTTGTTATTTGCATACTACTACTAGATATTTAACAGTTGACTTGGATTATTTTCAATATTCTGTTCCAAAATTATTACATCCAATCCTACCCTTACTTTTAAAACAATTAAAAAAATGGGATTATCAAGCCAGCCAAAAACCAAATTATTATATTGCAAATTCAAACACTACTGCATTAAGATTACAAAAATATTACAATCGAACAGCAGATGCGATAGTATTTCCCCCTGTAGAAACAGATGTGTTTTATAAAAAGAATACAGATATAAAAAAGGATTACTATCTAATAGCGGGAAGATTGGCACCATATAAGAAATGTGATTTAGCAATCAAGGTATTTAATAAAATAAAAAAACCACTTTATGTAATAGGCACGGGCGTTGATGAAGATAACCTAAAAAAAATAGCCGAAAAAAATATATGCTTTAAAGGAAGTATAAGTGATGAACAATTAAGAAAATATTATAGTGAAGCGAAAGCGGTAATTTTCCCGCCACTGGAAGATGCCGGTATGGTACCGCTTGAAGCAATGGCATGCGGCACTCCTGTAATAGCATATGGCAAGGGTGGGGCAAGAGAATCCATAGAAGAGAATAAAACAGGTATATTTTTTGATAATCAAACAGAAGAAGATTTATTGAAAGCTATACAAAAATTCGAAAAAACAAAATTTGACAGTGATTATATTATTAAATATAGCCAAAAATTTTCTTCAGAAAAGTTTCAAAAAAAAATTTCAGATTTCGTCAAGGAAAAATATATACTATTTTCAAAAAAAAATTAACTTCAAGTCAAGTTTGAAGCTTGCCAAGAAGATATTTTTTTAATATACTAAATTCATATGTCTGAAGAAAAAAATACAAACAACTATACAGCGCACTCAATTACAGTATTGGAAGGACTTGATCCGGTTCGAAAAAGACCCGGAATGTATATAGGTGGCACAGGAATCGAAGGTCTTCATCATCTTGTCTGGGAAGTTTTAGATAATGCGATAGACGAAGCAATGGGGGGTTATGCAGACACAGTTACAGTGCGTCTTTTGGAAAATAATTATGTTTCGGTGGAAGATAACGGAAGGGGGATACCCGTTGATATTCACCCTCAAACAAATAAATCAGCTCTTGAAACTGTTTTAACAACTTTGCATGCTGGGGGGAAATTTGGAGGGGAAGGTTATAAAGTTTCAGGCGGACTACATGGTGTAGGAGTTTCAGTAGTAAATGCTTTATCAAAGGTCACTATCGCAGAAATTTATCGTGATGGAAAAATATATAAACAATCTTATTCTAAGGGTGTCGCAGATTCCGATGTAGAAATTATCGGTTCCACTGAGAAACAAGGCACTAAAATTACTTTTTTGGCAGATGATGAAATATTTGAAACAATAAAATATAGCTGGACAACTATCAAAGACAGATGTAGACAACAAGCATATTTGACAGGAAAAATTAATATTTTAATTAAAGATGAAAGAAATAGTGAAAAAATAAAAAAATACCGTTTTTATTTTGAAGGTGGAGTTGCGAGTTATGTAAAATATTTATCCGGAAATAAAAAATTATTAGCAGATCCTCCAATATTTATTAGCAAAACAGTTGATAATACACAGGTAGAAATAGGCATAAGCTATATAAACGATTATAACGAACATTTATATTCATTTGCCAATAATATAATTACACCAGAAGGCGGAACTCATTTGACAGGTTTTAGAACTGCATTAACTAGAGCCATAAATGATTATGCAAAAAAATTTAATCTTACTAAAAGTTCAGAATCAGCTTTAACGGGAGACGATGTAAGAGAAGGACTTGTTGCGATAGTCTCTGTTAAATTACAAAATCCTCAATTTGAAGGACAAACCAAAGCTAAGTTAGGAAACCCCGAAATTAGAATGATTGTAGATTCTGTTTGCGCAGAGGGCGTAGCAGAATATTTAGGAGAACATCCGCAAGAATCAAAAAGAATTATCGAAAAATGTTATCTGTCTGCAAATGCTAGATTGGCCGCAAAAGCTGCAAGAGAAACTGTTATAAGAAAAGGCGCTTTAGAGGGTATGACTTTGCCTGGAAAATTAGCAGATTGCAGTGAGAAAAATCCTGCAAAAAGTGAACTCTTCATAGTTGAGGGAGATTCGGCAGGAGGTTCAGCAAAACAGGGGAGAGATAGAAAGAACCAAGCAATACTGCCATTAAGAGGTAAGATATTGAATGTTGAACGAGCCAGATTAGACAGAATGCTATCTTCTGATGAGATTAAAGCATTAATAGTAGCTATGGGGGCAGGCATAGGAGAACAGTTGAATATCGCTAAGATGCGATATCATAGAATTATTATAATGACTGACGCTGATGTAGATGGTTCGCATATTAGAACATTATTGCTAACATTCTTTTTTAGACATTTCTCGGAAGTAGTAAGCAGTGGATATATTTATATCGCTCAACCACCGTTGTATGCAATAAATTATGGAAAAGATAAATATTACGCATATAGCGATGAAGAAAGAGATAATACAATTGAAAAAATTAAACAAAAAGAAAAAAAATTAAATTATGTGATTCAAAGATATAAGGGTTTGGGAGAAATGAACCCTGAACAGCTATGGGAGACAACTATGGATCCTGAAAAAAGAATGATTTGGAGAGTGACAAACGAAGATGCGGAAAAGGCAGACGAGACATTTTCAATGTTGATGGGAGAAGAAGTCTTACCTCGCAAAAAATTTATTCAAACACATGCCATTAGCGTAAAGAATCTAGACATCTAATAAATAATTATGGAAGAAGAAAAAAACAAATCAAATCAAGATAACGATTCCAATCAAGATTCTGCTGTTGAACCAATAAAATTTTCACAAGAAGAAGGAATTGGAAAAGTAGGAATAAGACCGATTGAAATAGAAATGCGTCAATCGTATTTGGATTATGCAATGAGTGTAATAGTAGCTCGCGCTTTGCCGGATGTAAGAGATGGTTTAAAACCGGTTCATAGAAGAGTTTTGTATTCTATGAATGAAATTGGATTAAAATCAAATGTAAAATTTCGAAAATCTGCCGCAGTTGTAGGAGATGTTCTCGGAAAATATCATCCTCACGGAGATATGGCTGTTTATGACACAATGGTAAGAATGGCTCAATCTTTTTCTATGAGATACCCCTTGATTGACGGTCAGGGAAATTTTGGCTCGATGGATGGAGATTCTCCAGCGGCTCCAAGGTATACTGAAGCAAGAATGACGGCTATATCTGATGAATTGCTAAACGATATAGAAAAAGAAACTATCTCTTGGAGAGATAATTATGATTCTACCAGAAAAGAACCAGAGGTGCTTCCTGCAAAATTACCAAACTTGCTATTAAACGGGACGCTGGGAATCGCAGTAGGAATGGCAACAAATATTCCTCCTCACAATCTGACAGAAATATCTGACGGAATTACTTATCTCATAGAAAATCCGGAATGCGACTCAGAAGATTTGATGAAGTTTGTAAAAGGACCTGATTTTCCAACAGGAGGAACCATCTTCAATCAAAAAGATATTCTAGGTGCTTATGCTACGGGCAAGGGAAAGATTATCATAAGAGCTAAAGCTATGATAGAGGAATTAAAAAATGGATTTCGTATCGTAGTAAGTGAATTACCCTATCAGGTAAACAAGGCTGAACTTATTTCAAAAATTGCTGATTTAGTAAAAAATAAAAAAATTGAAGGAATAACAGATCTAAGAGATGAATCCGATCGTAATGATTCTGTAAGAATTATTATTGATTTAAAAAGTAATTCTTATCCAAAAAAAATATTGAACCAATTATATGAAATGACTGCAATGCAAACAGCATTTCATGTAAATATGCTAGCGCTTATAAATGGAATTGAACCACGTGTTTTGACACTTAAAACTATTTTGCAAGAATATATTAAACATCGGCAATTGGTTGTAACAAAAAGAACACAGTTTGATCTAAAAAAAGCACAAGAAAGAGCTCATATTTTAGAAGGTTTATTGAAAGCTCTTGATGTAATCGATCAAGTAATAGATACGATTAGAAGATCCGCAAATAGAGATGAGGCAAAGAAAAATTTAATGAACAAGTTTGGTTTTTCGGATGTTCAGACAGATGCGATTTTAGAGATGAGATTATCAGCTTTAGCCGCGTTGGAAAGAAGTAAAGTCAAAGCAGAATACGATGAAAAAATCAAACTGATTGAATATTTGGAAGATTTACTTTCTCATAAAGAGAAAATATTAGATTTAATAAAAAATGAGATAAAAGAATTAAAAGAAAAATTTGGAGATGAGAGAAGAACAGAAATTAATCCTGGACCAGCCGGAGACTTTTCAGCTATTGATTTAATTCCAGATGAAACAGTGGTGATTACTCTTACAAAAGGTAACTATATTAAGAGAGTTCCAATAGATACCTATAGATCTCAAGTAAGAGGAGGTAAGGGAATTTTAGGAATGAGTACAAAAGAAGAAGACACGGTTGAACATTTAATTGTGGCAAGCACCCATGACGATATTTACTTTTTTTCAAAAACAGGCAAAATCTTTAAAACAAAGGTATATGAAGTTCCAATAGCTTCAAGGCAGGCAAAAGGACAAGCAATGGTAAATGTTGTTCAAATGAGTCCGGATGATAAAATTACTACAGCATTTGCGATTTCAAAAAAAGAAGCTGAAAAGAAAAAATATTTTCTTTTTTCTACCTCAAAAGGAGTTATAAAAAAATCACTAATTGAAGCTTACAATAATGTCAGAAAGACTGGAATTCTGGCAATTAAATTAAATCAGGGTGATACATTAAAATGGGTAAAGACAACCACTGGAAATGATCATATCATTCAAGTTTGTTCAAATGGACAATCTATCCACTACCTTGAGACAGACTGTCGTCCTCTTGGCAGATCAACTGCAGGAATGCGCGGCATTAATCTCAAGGGAGATGGAGAAATTGTGGGGTTGGGGGTATTTGACCAAGAGAGCGTTGAAAAAGATCCATTTGTGGTTACGGTTATGGAAAGAGGATTTGGAAAACGAACCAAGTTGAGTTTATTTACTCTTCAAAAAAGAGGTGGAATGGGAATTAAAGCGGCAAATGTCACGACAAAAACTGGAAAAATTATATCAATGCTCACAGTACTTGATGGAAAAGGAGATTTACTTATTGTTTCTGCAATGGGTCAAATGATTAGAATAGCGATGGAAAATGTCAAAAAACTTGGCAGGGATACACAGGGCGTAACATTGATCAGATTAGATCCAAAAGATAAGGTTACATCGGTAAGCATTATTAGTGAGGAAACAAATGAATGAACCATTAAAAATTCCTTCATATATAAAAATTACAGATCTTAGTCAAAAAATATCAATTCCTGTAGTAAAGATTATGGGAGAATTGCTAAAAAACGGGCTGAGCGTAACTATAAATGACACTATTGATTTTGAAACTGCAGAAATTATTGCACTTGAATTTGGTTTAAAATTGGAAAAAGAAACAACTTCTTCAAGCATTAGCGAACAACACGAAACGGTATCATCCAGCAAAAAGCTTGAAACAAGACCCCCTATTGTAACAATTATGGGGCACGTAGATCATGGAAAAACTTCTCTTCTAGATTTTATTAGAGAAACAAAAGTCGCTGAAAAAGAAGCGGGAGGAATTACTCAAAACATTACTGCGTATCAAGTAAAGACAACCGTTTATAACAATGAACGAATTATTACATTTATAGATACACCCGGTCATAAAGCTTTTGCAAAAATGCGAGAACACGGAACCAATATCACAGATATTGTGATATTGGTCGTTGCGGCAAATGATGGAGTAAAGCCACAAACAATAGAAGTCATCGAGTATATTAAGCAAAATAAAGTCCCTGTTGTCGTAGCTCTTAACAAAATCGACGCGCAAGGAGCAAATCAAGATGCAGTTAAGCGTCAGCTTAGTGAAAACGGTTTAGTTTCAGAAGAATGGGGAGGAGATACAATAATAGTCCCTATTTCAGCTAAAACGGGAGAAGGAATAAATGAATTACTTGAACATTTAGTTTTGTTAGCTGATGAACTGAACTTAAAAGCAAATTATCAATCAGAAGCAAGAGGAGTAGTAATAGAATCACACCAGCAAAAAGGACTTGGACCAGTATCTTTAATATTAATCACAGATGGAGTTTTGGAAAAAAATAATTATATTATTTTTAACGCAAGTCGGGGGAAGGTTAGAATAATGGAAACCACCATGGGTAAGCAGATAGATACAGGAAATCCATCCCAACCAATAAGAATAGCAGGAATTAAATCGTTACCTGAATTTGGAGAATTTTTCTATATTGTAAAAACCGAAAAAGAAGCAAAAAATATACTAGAAAAAACAAATTATTCACAGAATAGCTTGATTAAATCTTTGGAAAAAGAAGAAGATAAAAAAATAATCAGGTTTATTGTAAAAGCTGAAAGCAAAGGTACTTTAGAGGCATTAATCGAATCAATAAAAAATTTGGAAAACAAACAGGTAAAAATTGTTTTAACAAAAATAGGTATAGGAAACATTCTTGATTCAGATGCTGACTTGGCTTATTTGACAAACTCAACTCTGATCGCATATAGAGTCAAAATTCAGAAAGCATCAGAAAAAATAATAAAATTAAAAAATTTGTCTATATATTCATCAAATATAATTTATGAAATATTAGAAAAAGTTGCTGAACTTGTTAAATTGAATACACAAGTCGAATATGATGAAAAAAATATTGGAAAATTAAGAATTCTAGGGCTTTTTTATGCAAAGGGGTCTAAACAGGTCATTGGTGGAGAAATTATATCAGGTAAAGCGAAAAATAATGCCTTGATAAAAATTCAAAAAGATGAACAAACATACAAGGGTAGGATTGAGTCATTACAAATCGAAAAAGTTGTAGTTGATGAAGTTACTGAGGGATATAAGTGCGGTATGTCTATAGACATTGATTACAAAATGCAAAATAATGATATTATAGAAATATACGAAGAAATTGAAAAAAAAGAGGTCTGATGAATCAAGCGCTAGCTAAGGTTTTTTCAATCTTTACTGAAACTGTAAATTTTCTGTCAAATGTCTCTCTTAGACAAAATCCTTTTTTAATACTAGATATACTATTAGTTGCTGTTTTGTTGTACTGGGCGTTTTTCTTTATAAGAGAAACAAGAGCAGTAAGAATAATCTATGGTATTTTAATTTTAATGCTTTTTTTTACTCTTGGCAGATTTTTTCAACTTCAAGCGTTAAATTTTATTATGAAAGGTATCTTGACTATGATATTAGTTGCGATACCAATTGTATTTCAGCCTGAGCTTAGATCAATTCTTGAAAAACTTGGGAGAAGCAAATTTATAAAAGATTATCGTCATTTTTCTGAAGACAAGATAAATATTTTTATTGAAAACATTTCACGAGCTGTTTTTGAATTATCAAATCAAAATATAGGAGCATTAATCGTAATAGCCAGAGATAATAACCTCAAAGATTATATTGAGACGGGCGAATTAATTCAAGCAAAGTTTTCACCAGCTTTATTAAAAACAATTTTTATGCCTAAAACTCCGCTTCACGACGGAGCAGTTGTTATCGTAGGAGAAGAGATTGTAAGCGCTTCATCAATTCTTCCATTGGCAGAAGGAAAATATGATGAGAATCTTGGAACGAGACATAAGGCGGCAATAGGAATGTCTTCTGTTACTGATGCTTTGGTGATTGTTGTTTCTGAAGAAACGGGAAATGTCGCAATTGCGCAAAAAGGGAAATTAGAAAAAAAATTATCTGAAAATGATTTTAGAAAAATTATAAATAAAGCATTAAAGCCAAACAAAAATGATGATTAAAGCAAATATAGGATTAAAGATATTAGCGCTTGCAGGGGCATTTTGTATTTGGTCTTATGTTTATATTACAGAATCAAAAAATATTCAATTACCATTTAATATTCCAATAGAATGTAAGGGGCTAGATCAGGGATTGGTGAGTCTGATAAATCCTCAACAATCTTCTGTGTACTTAACAGTAAATGCGCAGAGAAATTCATGGCAAAACTTTAAAAAAGATGATTTTGTTGCTTATGTAGATTTAACCGGTATAGGAGAAGGTAACTACGAAGCGGAAGTGAAAGCAACCTCAAAGAATCCTTCTGCGAGTATAGTAAGTATTTCACCATCAAAAATTACTCTATCTGTTGAAAAAGAAACTATGAAAGAAGTTCCTGTGCAAGCAAAAACAAAGGGTAAGCCCGGAGAACTTTTAACCGTTACAGCGTTAAGGACAGAACCTACAACTGCTACAGTAAAAGGTCCTAAGGGCGCAGTAGATAAAGTATTAAGCGCTGTTGCGATTATAGATGTAGAAGGAATGTCAACAAACAAAACACAAAATATTGATTTGAAATCTTTAGACGAACAAGGAAATGAGTTACAAAATATCAGCTTCAATCCAAAAGATGTAATAGTAGAAGTAGAAATAGGAAGAGGCAATCTAAATAAATTAATTTCGATATTGCCAAAAATTGAAGGAGTTACTGCGAGTGGAAAGTGGATGACAGGTTATTTGGTTACCCCCTCATCTGTATCAGTTGCCCTCAGTGGGGAGCTTGAAGATTTAAAATTTATAGAAACATTACCAATAAACATTAACAATCTCGATACTGACCGTGAATTTACTACTAAACTCAAAGTCCCCAACGGAGTTGACATAGAAGATAAAGATCTATCAATAAAAATTTTGATAACTGTTAGCTCTATAAACAGTACAAAGGAACAACCACTTGGATTTAGTTTTTCAAATCTTTCAGGTTTAAAGATATCTTCATTTACTCCAAATAAAATCACAGGAGTAGTATCTGGTGCAAATGACATTTTAAATGTTGCAAACTCTGGAAATTGTTATTTTGATATTGATTTATCAAATTATAAAACTCCAGGAACATATTCCATAGATTTAAATAATTCTATGTTAAAACTGCCAGGAGGAATAACTTTGGTCAGTTTTATGCCATCAGCAATTTCAATAACCTTAGAGAACAAATAATGTTTATTGACGAAGCTCAAATCAAAATTCATTCAGGAAAAGGAGGAGATGGAGCTGTCAGTTTTAGACATGAAAAATATGTTCCAAGGGGAGGACCTGATGGAGGAGATGGTGGAAATGGTGGGGATGTGATTGCGGTATTAAATAAAAGTGTTCATGGACTCGAAGTATTCTCAAGTAATAAAGAATTTTATGCTCAAGATGGAGAAAATGGAAAAAAGCAAAAAGCGCATGGAAAATATGGAAATGACTTAATTTTGAATGTTCCACCGGGAACAGTAATAACTGACACTGATACAGGAAAGCAATTAGCTGATTTTAAAAATGATTTAGACAAAGCAATGCTTGCAAAAGGAGGTATGGGTGGGTTTGGAAATGCGAGACTAGCAAAGCCAAATCTTCAAACTCCAAGATTTGCAAAAAAGGGTAAAGGGGGAGAAACAAAAAATCTACATATTGAGATTAGATATATTGCTGATGTCGGAATAATCGGATTGCCAAATTCAGGAAAATCTACACTTTTATCAGTAATTACAAGCGCTAGACCTAAAATTGCGAATTATCCCTTTACTTCACTTAACCCTACACTTGGCCGACTTGATTATTATGAAAATTCAGCAATATTGGCTGATGTTCCAGGATTGATAAAATTTTCAAGTAAAGGCAAAGGTTTGGGGGATAAATTTTTGAAACATATTCTTAGAACAAAAATATTATTACATCTCATCTCTTGTGAAAGTGAAAATATCGTTGAAGATGTTACTACGATCAATGATGAGTTAGCTCAATTCAACCAAGAACTTTTTAAAAAAAATATAATTTTAGTTATGACAAAAACTGATCTAATGACTAATAAAACGATTGAAAAGAAAGTAAAAGTATTGAGAAAAAAATTTAATCAAGAAATATTGACAATAAGTTCTGCAACAGGTAAAAATCTAGATGAATTAAAAAAAATTATTTTTCAAACACTTGACAAAATAAAACATTGATATTAGTATAAATGTAAATCGGGGGAAAATATTTGAATAAGAGCTTACATAAATAAAAAAGGTATTTTTAATATCCTCAATTGAGGATTGTTTTGTTGTAAAAATTAATTAACGGGAGGAAAGGTGAATAGAAAATATTATAATTCTCTTATAAAAGCGGTACCGTTGCCTAATTTGATTGAGATACAAACTAAATCATACGATTGGTTTTTTAAAGAGGGGTTTCAAGAATTACTAGATGAAATTAATCCTGTTGATGATTTTACAGGCAATTCAATGCGTCTGGAATTTCAAGATTATAATCTTGAAAAACCAAAAATTACCGAAGAGCATGCAAGAGTAAAAAACCTTACTTATAAAGCGCCTCTTCGTTGCAGAGTTAAACTTATTAACAAAGTTACTAACAAAACTAAGGAAAGCGATGTATTTTTAGGAGAATTTCCTATAATGACCCCTAAGGGAACTTTTATAATCAACGGGGTTGAGAGAGTTGTAGTGTCGCAGTTAGTTCGTTCTTTTGGAGTACTATTTATAGATATGGATGTACCAGGAAGAAAATTATTTGGAGCAAAAATAATTCCCACAAGAGGAGCGTGGTTAGAGCTTGAAACCTCAAACAGAGATGTAATATCAGTAAAAGTTGACCGAAAGAGAAAAATTCCTGTGACCACTCTTCTTCGAGCTCTCGGAATGAAAAATGAATCAGAAATAAAAAATGCATTCAAAGACGTTGATAATCACGAAGAACATCAATATATTGAATCAACTTTATCTAAAGATCCAGCAGAAAACAGCGCTCAGTCATTCGTAGAAATTTACAAAAGAATAAGACCGGGTGATTTAGTTACTGAAGAATCTGCGAAAAGTTTTTTTGAAGCAATGTTTTTCAATCCTAAAAGATATGACTTAGGAAAAGTTGGAAGATATAAAATCAACAAAAGATTAAATTTAAAAAATGATTTTAGCCCAAACAGTAGAGTTTTATTACTAGATGATATTATTGCCGTTGTGAAAGAAATCATTAGAATGAATAATGATGAATCAAGCAAACAAGATGATATTGATCATTTAAAAAATAGAAGAGTAAGGGCAGTAGGAGAATTAGTTCAATCTAGATTGAGAGTCGGTCTTTTGAGAATGGAAAGAATTATCAAAGATCGTATGAGCGTGATTGACCCTGCAACAGTTACTCCGGCTCAACTAATAAATTCACGTCCGATTGTAGCTGTGTTACAAGAATTTTTTGCTTCTAGCCAATTGTCTCATTTTATGAACCAAACAAATCCACTAGCTGAATTAGAGCATAAAAGATGTCTGTCAGCGACTGGCCCGGGAGGACTGACCAGAGAAAGAGCAGGATTTGAAGTTCGAGATGTGCATACTTCTCACTATGGAAGAATATGTCCTATCGAAACTCCGGAAGGTCCAAATATTGGACTTGTAGGTTATTTAGCTACTTACGCAAAAATCAATGAATATGGGTTTATTGAAACACCATTTTTCAAAATTAAGCAATCCGCATCTGGAGCAAAGATTACTGATGAGTTAGTTTATCTTGATGCCGCCGAAGAAGAAGAGTACATTATTGCTCCAGCGTCAGTGGAAGTTGACAAATCAGGAAAAATTATTGGAAAACAAGTATTGGCTCGAAAAAACGGAGAGCCGTCTCTTGTTGATGTTAAAGATATTAGCTATATAGATGTTTCTTCGCATCAAACCGTGTCAATATCTACAGCGCTAATTCCTTTTATTGAACATGATGATGCGGCGAGAGCAAACATGGCTTCAAATATGCAAAAACAAGCTGTACCTTTAGTAAAAGCCGAAGCTCCCATCATAGGAACTGGTATGGAAGAAGCCGCACTCTCTTCAGGTCAAGTCCTTTTATCTTCTGAAAATGGAAAAGTTAAATATGTAGATTCTTCCAAGGTTATTCTTGAAACAAAAGATGGGGATGTGGAGTATAAACTCGATAAATTCTTAAGATCAAATCAAGCAACCTGTATCAATCAAAGACCTACTATAACGACAGGCATGAAAATAAAAAAAGGTGATCTATTAGCCGACAGTTCGGCTACATCAAATGGAGAGTTAGCGCTTGGTCAAAATTTAACAGTTGCGTTTATGAGTTGGGGGGGAGCAAATTATGAAGATGCGATAATTTTATCAGAAAAAATTTTAAAAGATGATCGTTTAACTTCAATACATATAGAAAAATATTCTATTGAGGTTCGCGACACAAAACTTGGTCCCGAATTAATCACCAGAGATATACCCAACGTAGGAGAAGAAGCGCTTTCCAATCTTGATGAGCAAGGGATAGTAAGAATAGGTGCTGAAATAAGCGCAGGAGATATATTAGTTGGTAAAATTTCTCCCAAGGGAGAAACGGAATTATCAGCGGAGGAAAAACTTCTTCGAGCAATTTTTGGAGAAAAAGCAAAAGATGTTAAAGATTCTTCATTAAGATTGCCCCATGGTGAAAGAGGACGGATAGTAGATATAAAAATCTTTTCAAAAGAAGCCGGAGATGAATTATCCGCTGGAGTCTATCAAATGGTTGAAGTGGCCGTTGCTCAAATTAGAAGAATAAGTGTAGGTGATAAGCTCGCGGGAAGACATGGAAATAAGGGTGTAATTTCAAAAATACTACCTGAAGAAGATATGCCTTATTTGCCAGATGGAACACCGGTTGATATCGTACTAAATCCTTTAGGGGTAATATCAAGGATGAATTTAGGACAAATATTGGAAACTCATTTAGGGTGGTCTTCTGATAAGTTAAACGAAATGGTTGCTACGCCAGTATTTAAAGGGGTCAAAGTCAAACAAATTCAAGAATCGCTGAAATCAGTTGGATTGCCGGAAAATGGAAAAATTCAACTGAGAGACGGAAAAACAGGAAGAGCTTATGAACAACACACGGTTGTAGGAAAAATTTATATGATGAAATTAATTCACTTGGTTGATGACAAGATGCATGCTCGTTCTACAGGGCCTTATTCTATGGTTACGCAACAACCTTTAGGAGGAAAAGCTCAATTTGGTGGGCAAAGATTTGGAGAAATGGAAGTATGGGCATTGGAAGCGTATGGAGCCGCTCATATTTTGCAAGAGATGCTTACGATCAAATCTGATGATGTTATTGGCAGATCAAAAGCTTATGAATCCATTATTAAGGAAGAAGAAATTCAAAAACCGTCAATTCCAGCTGCGTTTCACGTATTGGTGAGAGAATTACAGAGTCTCGGTCTTGATATTGAGCTTATAAATCAAAAGGTCATTGAAGAATTACCAATTGAAGACAATACCCAACCTGTATTAAAAGACACAAATATTGAACAGGTCGAACAAACAAATGAAGAACCTGAAATTGTCTCGGAAGATGAATTGGTAACTGAAATTTATTCAGGACAAGATGAGGTCGAATCAACAAAAGAAGAAATGACAGCAAATGAAACTTAATCATAAGTAATCCAATTAGTCTTAATAACACACGACATCAAAAGACTATAGGAGTATTAAACCCTGTCTTTCAATAGTTAAGAGAACGAAATAAATTGATTGAACAAGGATTTAGACGAAAGGAAATAAATGCAAAACTTACCAAAAAGCATATTAAGAGAAAAACAAGAACAAAGACAAAAAATAGATCAAAATACAAAATTGATAGATTTTGATGCACTAAGAATTAGTATTGCATCTCCTGATAAAATTTTAAATTGGTCTTATGGTGAAGTATTTAAACCTGAAACAATTAATTATAGAACTCAAAAACCTGAAAGAGACGGATTATTTGATGAACGAATATTTGGTCCCACAAAAGATTGGGAGTGCTATTGTGGAAAATACAAAAGAATTAGATATAAGGGGGTGGTTTGTGATAAGTGTGGCGTAGAGGTTACAAGATCTTCAGTCAGAAGAGAACGAATGGGACATATTGATCTTGCTGTACCTGTTGTCCATATTTGGTATATTAGAGGAATTCCTTCAATATTATCAATGGTTTTGGATATTTCAATTTCGGACTTGGAAAAAGTAATTTATTTTGCAGGTTTTATTATTAAAAACGTTAATCAAGAAATTAAAAATACCACTCTTGAACAATTAGAACATGAATATCATGATTTAAAAACTAAAAAAGATAAAATTTCTTCTGAACAATGGCTCGAAATTGAAACAAATTATAAAAATACTAAAACTGAAATAGACGCTCTTCGCCCAAAACGGGTTTTATCAGAAAATGAATATTATGAAATAAGTTTGAAATATGGCCAGATAGTACAAGTGGGAATCGGAGCAGAGGCAATCTTTGATTTGTTAAAACAAATTAATTTTGATGAAGTAATAACCGAGCTTTCACAAGCGGTTGAAGAAACACAGGGACCAAATAAACGAAAATTTATAAAAAGACTAGGCATTCTAACGGGAATGAAAAATTCAAATATACATCCTTCATATTTAGTTATTACCAGACTTCCTGTAATACCTCCTGACTTAAGACCGATGGTTCAACTTGATGGTGGAAGGTTTGCAACAAGTGATTTAAATGACTTATACAGAAGAGTATTAAATAGAAACAATAGATTGAAAAGATTACTTAATACAGGAGCACCTGAAGTAATTTGTAGAAACGAAAAACGAATGCTACAAGAAGCTGTCGATGCTCTTATAGACAATTCTGCAAGAAGAGGAAGAGCGGCCGCTACAACAGGAAGCGCAAGAAAACTTCGCTCACTCTCAGATATGTTGAGAGGAAAACAAGGTAGATTTAGACAAAATTTATTGGGAAAAAGAGTTGATTATTCAGGACGTTCGGTTATTGTGGTAGGTCCGGAATTAAAATTGCATCAATGCGGACTTCCAAAAATGATGGCACTTGAACTTTTTAAACCCTTTGTAATAGCTAAATTAATCGAACGGGGATTTGTACATAATGTCAAGAATGCGTCCCGTCTTATCGAAAGACAAACTTCAGAAGTTTGGGATATATTGGAAGAGATAACAACTGAATCAAAAGTAATGTTAAATAGAGCCCCGACCTTACATAGGCTAGGAATACAATCTTTCCAACCTGTTTTGATAGAAGGAAAAGCAATTCAGATTCATCCTTTGGTGTGTTGGGCATTTAATGCTGACTTTGATGGAGATCAAATGGCGGTTCATGTCCCTTTATCAAAGGAATCTAAAAAAGAAGCTGAAGAACTACTCTTATCTACTCATAATTTATTAAAACCAAGCTCGGGAGAGCCGGTTGTTTCTCCAAGATTGGATATTGTTTTTGGAATTTATTTTCTAACTTCAATAGAAGAAGGAAGTAGTGAAGCAACAAAATTTTACACAGATGAACATGAAGCTATTACTGCGTATCAAACATCACAATGCAAATTACGGGAACCAATAAAAGTAAGAACTAACGAATGCATTATAGAAACAACGATAGGAAGATTGTTATTTAACGAAATCGTACCAGAAAAACTTGGTAGAATTAATGAAACATTAAGTTCGAAAATACTAAAAAAACTTGTCATAAGGTGTTTTAACGAGTTGGGCCAAGATACTACCGCTGACTTTGTAGATTCGATAAAAACTTTAGGGTTTAGATATGCAGAAATTTCAGGTATGACTTTATCTATTTCTGATATTGTAGTACCAGTAGAAAAAAACGAAATCATTGAAGGATCCAATAAAAAAGTTGATGAAATATTGAAAAAATATTATCGAGGACTGATAACAGAAGAAGAAAAATCTGAAAAAGTTTTTGAAATCTGGACAGAAGCTAAAGAAGAACTGCAAAAACATATGATGAAGGGATATACTAAGGACAATCCTGTAAATATTATGGTTGACTCTGGTGCGCGTGGATCTACGGCGCAGTTGATACAAATGGGAGGAATGAAAGGTCTTGTGGTTAATCCAGCGGGAGAATTTATTGAGCTACCTATTCGATCAAATTATAAAGAAGGATTATCAGTTTATGAATATTTCGTTTCCACACATGGATCAAGAAAGGGTAGGTCAGACACAGCTTTAAAAACTTCAGGTTCAGGATATTTAACACGAAGATTAGTTGATGTAGCTCAAGCTATGGTTATCAAATCATCTGATTGCAAAACAAAATTAGGAATTCCTATAAACAGGAACGATACTACAGAAATCAATGAAAATTATTCTGATAGGATAGTCCATCGCTTTATTGTTCAGGATATTGTTGATCCAAAATCTAAAAAAATTATTCTCAAGTCAGGCAAAGAAATAACACCTGAATTAGCTATTGAAATTGAAAACAATGAGCAGATAGAAGAAATCTTAGTAAGAACACCCATACACTGTTTGGTAAAAAATGGGATATGTCAGAAATGTTATGGAAGAGATTTGGCAACATTACAAGAAGTTAAAGAAGGTGAAGCTGTTGGAATTATGGCCGCACAAGCAATAGGAGAACCGGGAACACAGCTTACTATGAGAACATTCCATCTTGGAGGAGTTTCAGGAGCTGACATTACACAAGGTCTTCCAAGAGTAGAAGAACTTTTTGAAGCAAGAACGCCACATCTATCAGCGGTATTATCAGAAATTGATGGAACTGTAAAAATTATCAAATCAAAAGAAAAGCGAACAATACAAGTATTTTCAGATCAAAAACAAGAAGAAGAAATAAATTTAGAAGAATTATATGAACCTACAATAAAAAATGGTGAAATTGTCAAAATTAAACAAGCAATAGCTGTAGCAGAAAATAAAAAAGCTATAAGGGCTCCAATAACAGGAAAAGTAGTTATCAAAGGAAAATCAATAAAAATCATTGCTCAAGAAAATACTATTGTAGAATATGAAATAATTCCTGAAATAAACATATTAGTTAAAGATGGACAAAAAATTACCAAAGGGACACAGCTAACAGAAGGATCGCTCAATTTAGATCAAGTTGTAAGACTTCTCGGAAGTGCGAAAGCTCAAACTTACATCATTCCAAGAGTAAAAGAAATCTATCTTTCTCAAGGACAAGCTATAAATGATAAACATATTGAAGTGATCATTAGACAGATGTTCTCAAAGGTCAAAATTATTTCATCACAGTATTCAGAATATCTTGAAGGAGATATTTCAGACAAACGTGAAGTTGAAGAGTTTAACAAAGGATTGAACAAAGGACAATCTCCTGTGGATTACGAAGAAATAATAATGGGAATTTCAGAAGTCGCATTAAAGACAGAGAGTTTTCTATCAGCGGCTTCATTCCAAGAAACAACATCGGTTCTGATCGAGAATGCAATAAAAGGATCCATTGATAAATTAGAAGGATTAAAAGAAAATGTCATAATAGGAAGATTAATCCCAGCCGGTACGGGGCTTGATTATAGTCATACCCTTGAAAAATCTAAAGAAAGATAATATACTAAATAAGTATTATGCCTACAATATCACAATTAATTCGAAAAAATAGAAAAAGTGTCTTAAAAAAATCCAAAGCCCCTGCTTTGCATAAGGGTTTTAATTATTTAAGAAACAAGTCAACTGAATCAAAGCTCGGAAAACCGTTTCTAAGAGGTGTTTGTATAAAGGTTACAACCATGACTCCAAAAAAACCAAATTCAGCTTTACGTAAAATTGCTAGGGTCAGACTTACTTCAGGACAGGAAGTAACAGCTTACATTCCCGGAATAGGTCACAATCTTCAAGAACATTCAGTTATCGTAATTAGGGGAGGTAGAGTAAAAGATTTACCGGGAGTGAGATACCACATTGTTCGTGGGAAACTTGATGCTGAAGGCGTAAAGAATAGAGCGAGAGGAAGAAGCAAGTATGGATCAAAAAAGGAGAAAAGTAAGTAATGCGTGGAAAATCAAAATACAAAAAACATATCGTTAGTCCTGATGAAAAATATAAAAATATAAATGTAGCTTTATTTATTGCAAAGCTAAATAAAAATGGAAAAAAAGAAACTGCAAAAAATATATTATACAAAGCAATCGAACTAGCAGGAAAAGCAAAAAATACAGAAGGGATATTGGTATTTGAAGCTGCGATAAAAGCTGTATCCCCCCAAATTGAAGTTAGATCTAAAAGGGTGGGGGGAGCAACATATCAAGTGCCCATTGAAGTTAAGCCAAATAGAAAAATTACACTAGCTATGCGATGGCTAATAGATGCCGCAAAAAATAGAGGAAATAAAAATATGTCTGAATCTTTAGCGGAGCAACTTGTAATGTCACTAGACAATACTGGAGCTGCGATAAAAAAGAAGGAAGATATCCACAAAATGGCAGAAGCAAATAGAGCTTTTGCGCACTACGCGAGGTTTTAATGGCTGAAAGACAATATTCACTTGACAAAACTAGAAATATTGGCATTATTGCTCATATTGATGCTGGAAAAACAACCTTTACAGAAAGAGTTTTATTTTACACGGGAAAAACTTATAAATTAGGTGAAGTTCATGAAGGCGAAGCTGTAATGGACTGGATGGATCAGGAAAGAGAAAGAGGTATCACTATTACTTCTGCTGCAACCACTTGTTTTTGGAAGGAACACAGGATCAATATTATTGATACTCCGGGTCATATCGATTTTACAGTGGAAGTTCAAAGATCGTTAAGAGTTTTAGATGGGGCAGTGGTAGTATTTGATGGAGTCGCTGGTGTAGAGCCACAATCTGAAACAGTATGGAGACAAGCAGACAAATATAATGTTCCTAGAATTTGTTTTATTAATAAACTTGACCGAACAGGAGCTAATTATATATCCAGCTTCCAATCAATTATTGATCGTTTAGGGGCAAATGCAGTTATTATGCAATTACCTATAGGGCTTGAAGATAAGCTGGAAGGTGTCATTAATTTGATTGAACAAAAAGCATATTATTGGTCAGATAAATCAGGAGATAAATTCGAAATCAAAGAAATTCCTGAAGATCAAAAAGAACAAACAAAAAAGTATAGAGAAAAACTAATAGAAAGAATTGCAGAAACCGACGATAATCTTACTGAAAAATTCTTATCAGGAGAAGACATATCAGAAGAAGATTTAAAACAAGGATTAAGAAAAGCGGTTGTTGATACAAAAATATTTCCTGTTTTTGCAGGTAGTGCATTAAAAAACAAAGGGATACAGTGTGTCCTTGATGCAATCATTCAATACTTACCTTCGCCCATTGACCTTCCATCTGTTGTTGGAATTAACCCAAAGACAGAAACAGAAGAAATTAGAGAGATTAGAGATGATGAAAAATTATCAGCTCTTGCTTTTAAAATTGCGACAGACCCATATGTTGGAACATTAACATTTTTTAGAGTTTATTCTGGAGTATTAAAAACAGGAACATATATTTATAATAGTACGAAAGATGTTAAGGAAAGAATAGGTAGAATTGTAAGAATGCATTCAAACCATAGAGAAGATATTACTGAACTTTACTCCGGAGATATTGCCGCTGCAATAGGTCTAAAAAATACTAAAACAGGAGATACCTTGACCGATGAATCAAAACCGATAATGTTGGAACAGATCAGTTTTCCTGAGCCTGTAATTTCAATCGCAATTGAACCAAAAACAAAAGCAGATCAAGAAAAAATGGGAATAGCATTAGCAAAGCTAGCCGAAGAAGATCCAACTTTCAAAATCTCCACCGAAGAAGAAACCCAACAAACAATTATCTCTGGTATGGGAGAACTACATCTTGACATCTTAGTAGATAGAATGAAAAGGGAGTTTAGAGTGGAGGCAAATGTCGGACAACCACAAGTAGCCTATAAAGAAACTATTAAAACAACTGCAAAAGCAGAAGGAAAGTTTATTCGACAATCTGGAGGAAGAGGGCAATATGGTCACGTCTTTGTTGAAATAGAGCCATTAACTGATAATAAGGGTTATGAATTTGTAAATAAAATTGTCGGAGGAGCTATACCCAGAGAATTTATACCTGCAGTAGATAAAGGCATAAAAGAAGCTATGTCAAGAGGTATAGTTGCTCATTATCCACTGATTGATATCAAGGCGACTCTTTATGATGGCACATATCATGATGTTGATTCTTCAGAATTAGCTTTTCAAATCGCTGGATCAATGGCTTTTCAAGAAGCGGCTCGAAGAGCTCAACCAATTTTATTGGAACCGATAATGAAATTAGAAGTAACAACCCCTGAAGAATTTTTAGGTTCAATTATGGGTGATATTAATAGTAAAAGAGGAAAAATTGAAGAGATGAAGGAAAAGGGAAATAGTCGTGTGATAACTTCTTTGGTTCCATTAGCAGAAATGTTTGGATACACAACCTCATTAAGATCAATGTCTCAAGGTAGGGCGTCAAGTAACCTAGAGTTTGATCATTATGCAGAAGTACCTAAAAATGTTGCGGAAGAAATAATAAGCAAGAGATCAAAATAAAATTTGTTGACTTAATAAAAATTATAAGGTAAAATAAGAAAAATAACTTGGAGGTATTATGGCAGAAAAATTTAATCGCAATAAACCACACATCAATGTCGGAACCATCGGTCATGTTGATCATGGAAAAACCACATTAACAGCAGCGATAACAAATGTATTAGCAAAAAAAGGATTTGCAGAGAAAAAAGCTGTAGATCAAATCGATGCTGCGCCAGAAGAAAAAACCAGAGGAATTACTATTTCTACATACCATGTAGAATATGAATCTGAAAAAAGACATTATG
Source organism: uncultured Candidatus Saccharibacteria bacterium (assembly GCA_964652345.1). Lineage (GTDB taxonomy): Bacteria > Patescibacteriota > UBA1384 > CAZZBO01 > CAZZBO01 > CAZZBO01. The sequence goes on from CAZZBO010000002.1 coordinate 33,253, forward strand.
CTCATGTAGATTGTCCCGGTCATGCCGACTATGTAAAAAATATGATCACAGGCGCTGCGCAAATGGATGCTGCTATTTTGGTAGTGTCAGCAGCTGATGGTCCAATGCCACAGACAAGAGAACACATTTTACTGGCAAAACAAGTAGGGGTTCCAACAATAATAGTATTTATGAATAAAACAGATCAAGTTTCTGACAAAGAACTTGTCGATCTTGTTGAGATGGAAGTAAGAGAACTCTTAACAAAAAATGAATACCCGGGCAATGATGTTCCCATAATCAAAGGATCTGCATTAAAAGCTTTAGATGGTGATGCAGAAGCTGAAAAATCAATTCTAGAATTAATCGAAAAAATGGATGAATATATTCCGGAACCAATAAGAGAAACAGACAAACCTTTCTTAATGCCCATTGAAGATGTATTTTCAATCAAGGGTAGAGGAACCGTTGCAACAGGTAGAATCGAACGAGGAATTATAAAAGTCAATGAAGAGGTAGATATAGTGGGAATAAAAGCAACCAAAAAGACAGTAGTGACAGGAGTAGAGATGTTTAAAAAACAACTCGATCAAGGACAAGCAGGTGACAATGTAGGTCTCTTGTTAAGAGGAATTGAAAGAGTTGACATAGAAAGAGGTCAAGTAATGGCAAAGCCCGGATCTATCACTCCGCATACTAATTTTGAAGCAGAAGTATATGTCTTGACAAAAGAAGAGGGTGGGCGACACACTCCTTTTATGAAAGGATACAAACCACAATTCTATATAAGAACTACTGATGTTACTGGCGAGGTAGAATTACCTGAAAATATGGAAATGGTTACGCCGGGAGACACTGTAAATATCAAAGTAAAATTGATCCAACCAATTGCAATGGAAGATGGAATGAAATTCGCCATCAGAGAAGGGGGTAAAACAGTTGGGGCGGGAGTAGTAACAAAAATTATTAAATAAAGTATATGTCAGCAAAGAAAAACGAACCTAAACAAAAGATCAGAATAAGACTAAAAGCGTACGACTATCGAATTATTGATAAATCAGCGCGAAAAATATTGGAAACTGCAGAAAGAACCGGTACTGTTGTAGTAGGTCCAATACCTTTGCCGACAGAAAAAAATAAAACAACTGTTTTAAAATCAACTTTTGTACATAAAGATTCAAGAGAACAATTTGAAATGAGAATACACAAAAGATTGATAGATGTGTATGATCCAACAAATAAAACATTAGACGCATTGATGAGTTTAGATCTGCCTGCAGGAGTTGATATAGAAATTAAAACATAACAATATAAAAGAAACTCGGGATACTTGCTCTTTTTGAGGGGCTGTCTCAAGTATATTAATAGTGCAATGATAATAGGTAAAAAATTACAAATGAATCAAATATTTAAAGAAGATAATAAAGTTTATCCTATTACTTATATCCAAATTTTACCAAACAAGTTAATCACTAATAATCAAACAAAAACATTACTTGTCGAACACAAGACAAATACAAACAAACCTCAAAAAAAACTACTTGAAGATAATAAAATGAATAAAGGTATTGTGATTACAAATGTTAATAACAAAGACTTTATCAGGAGCGATGGAGAGATTGATTGGGATGTTCTAACTATTGGCACGAAGGTACAGATCAACGGAAAATCCAAAGGCAAAGGTTTTGCCGGATCTATTAAAAGACATAATTTTAGAAGAGGACCAAAGACACATGGTTCAGATCATCACAGAGCTACAGGTTCAATAGGATCAGCATATCCTCAAAGAGTAGTTTCAGGGAAAAAAATGCCAGGACATCTGGGAAATCATAAAACAACTATAAAAAGAACACAAATAGTTGAAATAGATCAAAAAAACAACTTGATTGCCGTAAAGGGATCTGTACCGGGAGCAAATAAATCACTAGTTAGCTTATCAATCGCAAAATAGTATGGAAAAAATTAAAACCACACAAACAATCAAAAAAAATAAATCTTTAGAAAATAAAGATAATTTTAACTTAATTAAAAAAGCTTATGACATTTTGAAAAAAAATACAAAAACCAAAAAAGCAAATACAAAGACTAAGGGAGAAATAAGAGGGGGCGGAAAAAAGCCATGGAAACAAAAAGGAACAGGAAATGCCAGAGCTGGATCAAATCGCTCACCACTCTGGAGAGGGGGAGGAATAACTTTTGGACCAAAAACTGTAAAAGTAAGGAATAAAAAAGTAAATAAAAAAGAACAAGAAAAAGCTTTTAAAATGCTTTATTTATACAAAAAACGACTCAATTTAATATTAAGCGATGAACTAGCTGTAAAAAAAGGTAAAACAAAAGAAGGATTAGAAATTTTAAAAAATTTAAAAATTGATGGCAACGTCCTCATAGTATTAAATAAATTCGAACCAAAAATTGAATTGACATTCAATAATATATCTTATGCAACCGTCAAAAGACTAGATAATTTAAATATTCAAAGTTTACTAAATTTTAAATATATACTATTTTCAAAAGAAGCGTTTGAAGAATTTAAAAATAAATATCATGTATAAACCATACTTAACAGAAAAATCAGTATCAGCAAATAGTAAGGGAAAATATATTTTTAATATATCAATAAATGATAATAGAAATACTGTTAAAAAGAATATTGAAAAAATTTTTAATGTAAAAGTAAAAAATGTAAATATTTTAATAAAAAAAGGCAAATCAAAGAGATTCAAAGGTATTTTTGGATTTAGAAATGATATAAAAAAAGCAATAATCCAACTTGAAAAAAATTATAAAATAGCAGGATTTGAAACTGAAGAAAGTGATACAAAAAAATAAAAAGATTAAAGAAAAATAATGGCAATTAAAATCTTAAAACCAGTAACTAGTGCTTCAAGAAAAACTTCATACGATGATTTTTCAACTTTAACAAATAAAAAACCTTATAAAAAACTAACCAAAGGATTTAAGAAAAATGTTGGCAGAGATAATAAAGGTCGTATTTCAGTGCGACACAAAGGAAGTGGCAATAAAAGATTATATAGAATAGTTGAATTTGGAAAACTCAATGGAAATTGGATAATTAACAGTATAGAATACGATCCAAACAGATCCGCATTTATTAGTTTAATCACAAACGAAGAATCAGGAGAAAAGAAATATATAATTAGTCCGAATGAGATAAAAGTTGGAGATAAACTATCAGAAAAAAATGTCAATCAATTAGGAAGAAGACTCCCTTTAAGAGATATACCTTCAGGCGCGACAGTTCATAATATAGAAATTCAACCAAATTCAAAAGCCAAACTTGTTCGCTCTGCTGGCACAGAAGCAATTATTACTGCAAAAGAAGGTGATTTTGCTCAAATAAAATTACCATCTGGAGAAATTAGAAAATTCTCTATAAACTGTTTAGCTTCTATTGGAAAAGTGAGCAATCCTTCACACAATACCATTCGTATAGGAAAAGCGGGAAGAGTTAGACACATGGGCATTAGACCATCCGTAAGAGGAAAAGCGATGTCACCTAGGGCTCATCCACATGGAGGAGGAGAAGCGGTAAATCCTATTGGATTGAAATACCCAAAAACACCATGGGGAAAACATGCCTTGGGTGTAAAAACAAGAAAAAAGAATAAATTCAGCAATAAATTAATTATTAAGAGGAGAAAATAATGTCGCGATCGCTAAAAAAAGGTCCATTTATCGATGACTCTTTACTTAAAAAAATTACAAAAGCTAAGAATGAATCAAAAAATGAATCAATAAAAACTTGGTCAAGAAGAAGCACTATTTTCCCTGAAATGGTAGGAATGAGTTTTTTAGTGCATAACGGAAAAGATTTTATATTAGTTAATGTAAACGAAAATATGGTAGGACATAAATTAGGTGAGTTTTCTCCAACACGAAAATTCAGAAGACACGGAGGAAAAATGGCAAAAGAACAACAGATGAGCAAAAAGGAATAGAGATGGAAATAAAGCTTAATGCAAGATATTTAAAACATACACCAGATAAAATTCGGCTTATAATTAAGCCCTATGTTGGGATGAAATTAAAAAAAGCTATAACTGAAACGAGGTATATTTCAAAAAGCGCGGCATTGGATGTATATAAATTAATAAAATCAGCTGAATCTGCCTGTAAGGAAAAGGAGATGGATATCGAGAAAGTATTTATAAAATATTTTTTTTGCAATGAAGGTCCAAAATTAAAAAGAAGGATTCCAAGATCAAAGGGTCGTGTAAGTCCTTTTGTAAAAAGACTATCTCATTTGTCGCTCATAGTGAGTGAAGATATAAAAATTGATAATAACACAAAAAAAGGAAAATCATGGGACAAAAAGTTAACCCAATAGCATTAAGGCTTATTTCAAACAAAAAATGGCGAAGCCAATGGTTTGGTAAAAAAAATTATCAAACATTTTTAATAGAAGATTTAAAGATTAGAGATTTTTGTAACAAATTTTTAGGAACGAATGCAGCGGTTGAAAAAATAGAAATAAGCAGAAGTAGAAATTTGATAAAGATTGATATTCATACATCAAGGCCGGGTGTAATTATTGGAAGATCAGGACAGGGAATTATAAGTTTAAAAACAAAATTAATTTCAAAAATATTAAAAGATAAAAAACCATCAGATGTTAGCATAAATATTATTGAAATAAAAAATCCTGAACTATTTGCCAGCTTAGTAGCTCAAAGCATCGGAAATCAAATATCTCATAGAATAGCTTATAGAAAAGCATCCAAGCAAGCAATTGAAAAATCAATTCAAAAAGGAGTTCTTGGAATCAAAGTTCAAATATCAGGAAGATTAAACGGAGCAGAAATTGCAAGAAGTGAAAAATTCTCAAAAGGATCGATTCCTCTTGGAACTTTTAAAGCCAATATTGATTATTCACAATTTCATGCTAAGACTACATACGGAACTATTGGAGTAAAGGTATGGCTTTACAAAAAGGCGGAAGAGGAGTAAAATATGTTATTGCCAAGAAAATTAAAACATAGAAAAGAATTTAGAGGAAAAAGACCCGGTCTTGCTCAAAGAGGCAACACAATATCTTTTGGAAAATATGCCCTTAAAGCTAAAACTAGAGGTTGGGTATCTTCGCGTGAGATAGAAGCAGCCAGAAGATCAATGACTAGATATATAAAAAGAGGAGGAGAAGTGTGGATCAGGGTATTTCCTTCAAAACCAGTTACTGCGTTACCGAACGAAGTTGGAATGGGAGGGGGAAAGGGTTCTTTGTCACACTTTGTCGCTATAGTAACACCGGGTAGAATTTTATTTGAAATGGATGGAGTGCCAAAAGAGATAGCCAAAGAAGCTTTACGTCTTGGAAGTCATAAACTTTCAGTAAAAACAGATTTTATCATTAAAGAATAAATATGAAAAAAGAAAACTATCACAATTTGGATGTTAAAGACATTATCAAAAAAATTAATGAATCAAAGATTGAAATTAATAAAATATATTCAGAAATAAAACTGGGAAAAATAAAAAATATACATTTGGTCAAAAACGAAAGAAAAAAAATTGCTAGATTAAATACAGTTTTAAATGAAAAATTAGATAAGGAAAAATTATGAAAAAATTATTGTCTGGAAGAATAATTAAAATAATTGACGATAATACAGCAAAAGTATCTGTTTTAAGATATGTAAGACATCCAAAATATGAAAAAAAATATCGAATCACTAAAAATTATCTAGTTCACACAGAAAAAAATCAAAAATTAGAAATAGGTTCAAAAGTTACCATACAAGAAACAAAACCAATTTCAAAAAATAAAAATTGGAGAATAGCATGATAATGCCATTTAGCAGATTAAAGAGTGCTGACAACACTGGAGCGCAGGAACTAATGTGTATTAAAGTAATCGGTGGTGCAAAAGCAGATGCTGGAAAAATTGGTGATATAATAGTTGCAAGTGTCAAACAAGCAACTCCAAATGGAACAGTAAAGAAAAAGGAAGTAGTAAAAGCGGTTATCGTAAGACAAAAAAAAGCTTTAATGAGAAAAGATGGAAGCGCGATCAAATTTGATGATAATGCGGCAGTAATTATCGACAAAGATAAAATGCCCAGAGGATCAAGAATATTCGGTCCAGTCGCAAGAGAATTAAGAGATAAAGGTTATATGAAAATTGTATCATTAGCCCAGGAAGTATTATGAAAAAAATAGCAAACAATGACATGGTCTATGTCACAACAGGTAAAGACAAAGGAAAAACAGGGAAAGTTACAAAAGTGCTTGACAAAAAAGTTTTAGTTAGCGGTATTAATATCGTAAAAAAACATCTAAAGCCATCAGCTACCCAAAAAAGAGCAGGAATTATAGATATAAACAAACCAATTGACATATCGAATGTTGAAGTGATATGCCCCCATTGCCAAAAAAAAGTCAGAATCAGATTTAAATTACAAGAAGATAAAAAAATTAGAATATGTTCAAAATGTAAAGAAATTATTAATTATGAAAAGTGAAAAATATTCAAATAATTTAAATAAAAAAGTAAAAGAATTATTTAAACATGATAATTTCTTAGCATACCCAAAACTCGAGAAAATTACTTTATCCGTAGGAATAAGCAAAATTAGAGATAAGTCAGAAGAAGTGAATAAAATTATTGAAAATTTAAAATTAATTACAGGTCAAAAACCGATAACTACAAAAGCAAAAAAATCTATATCAAGTTTTAAATTAAGAGAAGGTGAGATTATTGGTCTAAAAATAACTTTAAGAGGAAAAAGAATGTGGACATTTTATGATAAATTTATAAATACTACATTAGCTCAAATAAGAGACTTTTCAGGAATAAAAAAATCAAGCATAGATAGTTCAGGAAATATAAGTATAGGAATAAAAGAACACTTAATATTCCCAGAAATATCTTTCGAAGATACCACATCTTCCCATGGGGTTTCAGTTTCGTTTAGCTTCAACTCATCTGATAAAGAAAAATTAACAAACTATTTAAAAGCGATAGATTTCCCATTGGAAAGGAATTAATATGGCAAAAAAAAGTCAAGTTGCCAAAACAACAAGAAAGCCAAAATTTACATCAAGAACAAAAAACAGATGTCAAATTTGTGGAAGACCGCGTGGTTATTTAAGAAAATTTGCATTATGTAGAATTTGTTTTCGTGAAAGAGCGAATCGCGGAGAGATACCCGGAATAATAAAATCATCATGGTAAAGGAGAATTATGAGATTTGATCCAATTGCGGATATGATAACAATAATAAGAAATGGACAATTAGCATCCAAAACGGTTGTAAAAGTTCATACGTCAAAATTTAAAAGAAGTTTACTTGAATATCTGAAAAATAACGGATATATTGATTCGTATAAAGAAGATAACAATATTATTAATATTAATTTAAAATATGTAAACACAAAGCCCAAAATAAAGGAAATTGAAAGAATTTCACATTCTGGCGCAAGAATATATTCAACAAGCAAAAAGTTAAACACAAAGATAAATAAAGTTGGAAATTATATAATCACAACTTCGCAAGGATTGATGAACATAAAAGAAGCACAAAAAAAGAAACTGGGTGGAGAAATAATTTTAAGGATTTGGTAAAATGAGTAGAATAGGAAAAAAAATAATTATAAAACCTGAAAGTGTACAGATAAAAAAAATTGGTATAAATCTGGAAATTGTCGGGCCAAAAGGAACTTTGACTGTCAACGGACATCCAAAGATCTATTATGACATAGACGATAATAAAATATCAGTTATTGCCAAAAGTAAAGATAAACTTTCAAGATCGTTGCACGGTCTCTATAGAAGTCTTGTAAATAACGCGATAATTGGTGTTACTGAAGGATTTAAGAAAAAATTGGAAATGAAGGGAGTTGGTTATCGGGCAACTGTAAATAATAACATTTTAGAATTAAATGTAGGATTTTCTCATCCTGTTACAGTAGAAGCTCCTCATGGAATTGAAATAACTGTGGAAAAAAACACAAATATCCATATTTTAGGAATAGATAAACAGCTTGTCGGAGAATACGCGGCAAAAATTAGAAAAGTTAGACTACCGGAACCTTACAAAGGCAAGGGTATAAAATATTCAGATGAAATAATTAAAAGAAAAGCTGGAAAAACTGCTAAAACAGGAGCATAAATGAGCTATACTTTAAAAATCTTTAGATCAAATAAACACATCTACGGACAATTCATAAAAGATACTATTATAAATTGGACATTGGCAGACATAAAATTCAAAGGAAGCAAGATAGAACGTGCTAGAAATTTGGGAGGGGAAATAGCTGAAAAATTAAAATCAGACAGCATTTATAAGATTAGGTTTGATAGAGGAAAATATAAATATCATGGAAGGGTTAAAGCGCTTGCAGAAGAAATAAAAAACAAAGGGATAAAAATATGAAAGAAAATACTAAAGAATATTCTGAATCTGAGAATAAACAAGAAGAAGTAGTAATTGAAATAAACAGAATATCCAGAACGGTCAAAGGTGGAAGAAGGATCAGATTTAGAGCAACTGTTGTAACAGGAAATAGAAACGGAAAAGTTGGGCTAGGAGTAGCAAAGGCGTCAGAAGTGCAAACAGCTGTTCAAAAAGCGACAAATTATGCTCGTAAGCATCAAGTCGATGTTCCAATAACCAAAGGTACGATCCCAATGCAAGTAGAAGCTAAACATGGTAGCGCAAAAATTATTATGAAACCTGCCAAGGAAGGGACTTCATTGATAGCAGGTAGCTCAATTCGTCCAATGCTTGAATTAGCGGGAATCAAAAATATAGTTACAAAAAGTCTTGGTTCATCAAATAAAATTAATAATATTATAGCATCAATAAATGCATTTAAAAAATTAACAGATTAAAATGAATATTCTAGAAAAATTTATAAAAAATAAATCAAAAAAAATAATCGGTCGCGGTCATTCTGGGAAAGCAGGAAAAACCGCGGGCAAAGGACATAAAGGTCAAAAATCAAGATCAGGGTTTAATATTCCAAATGGATTTGAAGGTGGACAATCCACTATTACAACTCGATCTCCTAAATCAAGAGTTAAAATGAAAAAAAAGACTTTATATATGATACTTGATTATACAAAAATTTCTTCTCTATTAGATAATGAAAAAAACATTTCAAAAAAATTATTAATCGAAAAAAAGATCATCAAAGATAATGAAATTAAAAAAAATATCAAATTAAGTCAAGTACCCAATAATATTAAAGACGAAAAAAAATTTATTGATATAAAATTAACTAAAAAATAATATGCCAGAAAAACTCAAAAACATTTGGCAATTAAAAGATTTAAGAAATAAAATATTAGTAACAGTCGGTCTTCTGGCTGCAACGCGCGTATTATCTCATATTCCGTTGCCCGGAGTTGATATTACAGCTTTAAAAAATTTATTTGTTACCAATCAAACATTTGGATTATTAGATTTATTTTCAGGGGGAGCGATATCTAATTTTTCGATTGTTTTAATGGGAGTTGGTCCATATATTACATCTTCGATTGTATTTCAATTATTAGGTTCTATAATACCATATTTTGAAAACTTACAAAAAAATGAAGGAGAAGCTGGAAAGCAAAAAATAAATTATTATACAAGAATCGCTACCGTTCCTTTTTCAATAGTTCAGTGTTATGGTGTAATCTCTCTTTTGCACCAACAAAATTTATTAGGAAACCTGACTCTTCAAGATAAATTTGTTTTGTCTACAGTTGCTACCGCGGGCACCATGCTTATGATGTGGATGGGTGAAACTATCTCTGAAAAAGGTATAGGTAACGGTGTGTCATTGATAATATCTCTTGGTATTATTGCTGGCTTCCCAACTCAAATCCGAAATACATTGGCATCAGTGCAAAGTTCACAATTTTTAAGCTTGATTATGTTTTTAGTATTATTTATCTTAGTAATTGCAATAATCGTTGCAATTTCTGAAGCTCAAAGAGAAATCCCAATTACTTATGCAAGAAGAGTAAGGGATTCAGGATACGGCTCCGTTGCCTCTCATTTGCCTATAAGAATTACTGCCGCTGGTGTAATTCCGATAATTTTTGCGCTTGCAATTTTGACCTTTCCTACAGTTTTAGCAAAGTTTTTAACTGGAGCAAAATCAGAAATTATCGCAAAATCAGCTCAAATGACTCAAACATTTTTAGAGAATCAAACTTACCATTCTATACTATATTTTATTTTTGTTTGTTTATTTACATTTTTTTATACATATATAATATTCCAACCAAAACAAATTGCTGAAAATTTACAAAAGCAGGGAGCTTTTATACCGGGAATTCGACCCGGCAAGGAAACTGAAAAATATATTAATTATATATTAGCAAGAATAACTTTATTTGGATCAATATTTTTAGCAACTATCGCAGTATTACCGTTTGTAGTTCAAAATCTATTAAACATCAATACTATCGCACTTGGCGGAACAGGAATATTGATAATTGTATCAGTAACAATAGAAACATACCGTCAGGTACAGTCGCAGTTATTGGTAAGAACTTATGACAACTATTAATCCAAAAAAAAGAGCAATATTTTTATCTATAACTATATTTCTTTTAGTTTTAATAGTGGGCGCTATTATTTATATGGAAAAAGAACATTTTTACAACAAGGGTAAGATTAAATCTTTAAATTCTAAAGAAATCCCCAATAAGATAATTTATTTAACAAAAAATAAAGACATAACCCAAATATTTGAATATAATATAAATACAAAACAATCTACAGTACTATATTCAGATGAAAAACTAATGAATAAAATTGATGAGATTACATATTTTGATTATGCATCAAAAATTATCATTGCAAGCGTAAAAAAATCTCCTGACGCATTGTCTTCTCTTGTCAAAATAAATTTCCCTGAAAAAAAAGATAATAATATAATTGATGCATTTCCATATACTTTAGCTTTTACGAATAGTGACGGTTCATTTATTACAGGAATTATTAACGCATCAGCAGATGTTAAATTAGTTTTAAAATCAAATTTTGATTCTCTGACGCAAGAAATTTTTAGTTTCCAAAACGAACCAAAGAACATTATTTACATTAGACAAATAAACTCTTGGCTTATTAAAATTGAAAACGAAAATTGGAAAATACTTAAAAATAATAATATTACATCGATAGAAAATACAATTGATTCTTCAATGAAGTCATATCAAAACACTTATGGACTATACAATAGAGATAAAACAATTTATCAAATAAACCTCAAAAATAATCATGAAAATTATTTTACACTAATTGAAAACAAGCCGATAGATTTTTATGTCAAAAACAAGTGTATTGTATATAATTACGAAATTACAGAAAATGAAGATGCCTTAGCTAATTCAAAACTTAATTGCAATGGATCAGAAGTAAACTTGGAACTTTTTGCAGATAAATTTTTAGATATAATATATGAAAACTAAAGTTTTATTGATTTTAACATTCATAATTATAAGTTGTTTGATATTTTTAATCGAAAACGAGATTTTTAAACATCAACCTCCGAGCATAACATCTGATGAAAAAAAACAAAATGTAAATACTGTGATATTCCCTCAATTTATAGAATCTACCCAATATGAACCTGAAATAACACACAAAGTTCAATATGGAGACTCGATTGTTTCAATAGCTAAAAAATATTCAGTAAGTTTCGAAACTATTATCTCAATAAATAAACTTTCAAATCCAGATCAACTGCCTGAAAATATCACATTAGTAATCCCTCAATATGACGAAACAATAAAAAAAATTATACTCAAATACAAGTATGGAAACAGGACTCAAACAAATTCGGTTATAGACGATGAAATCGATAGATTTTTAGATGTACACACAAACTATAAAATTTTGGAAAAATCCATCATATACAATAAAAATCAATTTGCATGTGTAGAAATTAAATATGAAAATATGAAGAAAAAATCATATTTATATAAATATGATAACGATTGGCAAGTCGTTGGAATGGAGATTTGATGAGAGCAATTGTAATATTTGGTAAGCCAGGATCTGGAAAGGACACTCAAGCCAACTTACTATCAAAAAAACTAAAGATAAAGATTTTAAATATTGGAGAAATACTAAGAAATAATTTAAAAATATTGACCGATGAACAACGAGAAGTTGTAAACAGGGGCAACTTACTTTCTGATAAAACTATCCAAAGTATTGTAGATAATCAAATAAACCTTAACCATTATGAAAAAATAATATTCAATGGATACCCAAGAACAATAGGACAAGCCAAGGGATTGATTAATATTTGTAAAAAACCTATCATAATCGTTCTTAATATATCAGACAAAGAATCAAAACAAAGATTATTACAAAGAAAAGATGGCAGAGTAGACGACAAAGAGGATGTAATTTCAAAAAGAATTGAACAATATCATAAGCAAACTAAAAAAATAATTGATTTTTTCAAACAATTAAATTTAAATTTAATTGAAATAAACGGAGAACAAACAATAAAAAAAATCGCTGAAGAAATTTATAAAAAAATTTATGACAAAATCTAAGCAAGAACTGCAATATATGAGAGAAGGGGGAAAAATATTAAAGAATATCTTAAATATACTTATTGAAAATATAAATACAAGCAGATGTGGGCTTGATATTGAGAAACTGGCATTAAAACTGTGTCAAAAATTTCAGGTGATGCCCGCATTTTTAAATTATAATTCATACCCATACGCTACATGTATCTCTGTGAATTCCACAGTAGTGCATGGTTTGCCCAATTCGACTAAATTTAAAAAAGATGATTTGATTTCAATTGATTTTGGAATAATACACAAAAAAATGAATCTAGACGCTGCAAGATCTATTTGTTTAAACAAAAAAAATAATTTAAATCAAAAATTTATTAATCTTACAAGAGAATCATTTTATCAAGCGATAAAGGGGGTTAAAGCAGGAAGCACGGTTGGCGACATAGGTTATCAAATATCTTGTTTCGCAAGAGCAAACAATCTCACTGTTTTAGAAGACTTATGTGGGCACGGAATAGGAAAAGATTTACAAGAACCACCGAATGTATTCAATTTTGGTAAAAAAAAATCAGGACATAAACTTACCCAAAATATGACAATCGCAATAGAACCTATGTTCTCTTTGGGCTCACCAAAAATTATATTAGAAAAAGACAAATATTCTATAAAATCTATAGACGGTAGTTTAACTGCTCACTGGGAAAATACAATAATAATAGGTAAAAACAATGTTGAAGTAATAACCGAATGATAATTATTGACTTAAAAGCTAATAAATGTTAATATTAATAAGTAAATGACAAAAGAAGTAATAGAATCACAAGGCATTGTTACAGAATCGTTGCCTAATGCTATGTTTAAAGTTGATTTAGATAGCGGGCAAACAATTCTAGCGCATATATCAGGCAAAATCAGATTAAATTATATTAAAATTCTGCCTGGTGATAAAGTGTTGCTAGAAATTTCACCTTATGATTTAACAAAGGGAAGAATAACAAAAAGATTATGAAGGTTAGACCGTCAATAAAAAAAATTTGTGATAAATGCCAGATAGTATCAAGAAAAAGCAAGTCAGGAAAAAAAAGACTATATGTAATTTGTGACAAAAATAGTCGCCATAAACAGAGGCAGGGTTAAAATGATTAGAATCGCTGGAGTAAACTTATCGGAAAATAAACGTTGTGATATTTCATTATCTTATTTGTATGGCATAGGAAAATCAAATGCAAGAATTATTTTAGAAAAATCAAAAATTGATTATAATTTAAAACTAAAAGATTTAAAAGAAGAGGAAATTGATAAATTACGGATATACATAGAAAAAAATTATAAAGTAGAGGGAGATTTGAGAGTTGAGATTAATCAAAACATTAAAAGATTAAAGGAAATAAACAGTTATCGCGGATCAAGGCATATCAGCAATTTACCAGTAAGAGGTCAAAGAACAAAAACAAACAGCAGAACAAAAAGAGGAAAAAAGGTAACAGTTGGAAGTGGAAGAAAAAAAGCTAGCGAAAAAACATAAAGAAAATGGCAAAAAAATTTATAAAAAATAAGAAAAAAGCAATTCGAACTGTATTGAAAGGAAAAATCTATATACAGTCAACTTTTAACAATACAATCATCACAATAACCGATGAAAAAGGTGGGGTGATATCATGGACATCAGCAGGATCGAGTGGGTTTAAAGGAGCGAGAAAATCAACACCTTATGCTGCGCAAATTGCTTGTAAGACGGCAATAGATAAAGCAAAAAATTATGGACTTAACGGAGTTGACATATATGTTTCAGGAGTAGGGACAGGGAGAGAATCAGCGGTAAGAGCGATCAATGGAACAAACTTAACAGTTTATTCAATAAATGATACAACCCCTATAGCACACAACGGCTGTAGACCAAAAAAAATCAGGAGAGTTTAATGTCAAGAAAAAGAAGTCAAAAAAAAATATCTGAATACGGCAAACAGCTGCAAGAGAAACAGAAACTGAAGAGAGAATATGGTTTAAGAGAAAAACAGTTTGCTAATATTTATAAAAAAGCAAGCACAAAAAAAGAATCTACAGGTTTAATATTGTTGCAATCTTTAGAGTTAAGATTGGATAATGTTTTATACAGAAGTGGTTTTTTCAAAACAAGAAAACAAGCAAGGCAAGCAGTTACCCATGGTCATATTATAGTAAATGATAAAAAAGCTACTCTTCCATCATTACAACTAAAGATAGATGATGGATTTAAATTAAAAAATACATCGATAAGTCAATCCGGCGATCAAGAAGTAAGCGGTTGGCTAAAAATAAACAATAAGTTAATGTCTGGGAAAGTTGAACGCTTACCAGAGCGTGACGAGATCTCACAAGAAATTGATGAGCAACTCGTTATCGAATATTATTCTCGATAAAGGGGAGGATTATATGGAAAGTCTCATACCTGAAGTAAATTTATTAACAGTTAAAAAAGAAACACTTGATCAAGGAACAAGGTTTATAATTGAACCTCTTTCACCTGGATACGGAGTTACATTTGGTAATTCTCTTAGAAGAATTCTGTTATCTTCACTGCCGGGAGCGGCAATCACAACGATGAAAATTGAAGGAGTAGATCATGAGTTTAGCCATATTGATGGCATGAAAGAAGATGTAGTCGAATTAATTTTAAATTTAAAAAAAATAGCACTCAAATCACATTCTGAAGATCCCGTAACCATAAAGCTTGAAGCTAAAGGTAAGGGAATAATTACTACAGATGATATTAAAAAAAATCCATCAGTAGAGTTTTCTCCAAAACAATATATATGTACTTTATCTGAAAAAGCAAAACTTAATATGGAACTTACTATAGAACAAGGAAAGGGATATGTCAGCGCTGAAAGCAAACGCGATTTAAAGCTACCTCTTGGAACAATTGCAATTGATTCGATTTTTTCTCCGATTGCAAGAGTAAACTTTGTAGTTGAAAATACAAGAGTTGGACGAATTACCAACTTTGACAAACTGATCTTAGACATCATTACAAATGATACAATAAGCGGAGAGGAAGCATTTGCTACTGCGCTCAAAATATTCAATGAACATATTGATAAAATATTATCTTCGGAATCATTAACAATCACTAAGATAAAAAAACAAAAATCAGAAAAAAAAGAACCTAAAAAAAAGACAAACAAATAAAAGATGAAGATTAAATTATCCAGAAAAAGAAATAATAGAAAAAGTCTCACAAGAAATCTTGTAACATCTTTTATTTTGCATGAATCTGTCACAACTACCGAAGCTAAATCAAAATTACTCATAAAAAATTTTCAACGTCTTATAAAAAACACCAAGAATAAAGACCTAGAAGCGACAAGATATGCAAAGAGTATACTGTTTGATAATAATGCAGTAAAAAAATTATTTGAAGATATTCATCCAAGATTAGTAAGTCCATTTGGGTCAATTATGACATTAAAAATTGGCAACAGATCGGGTGATAATGCAAAAATGAAAAAAAATATATTAATTTTAAAGCCAATTGTACAAAAAGAAGACAAAGATACAAATAAAGAAACTAAGAAGCAAAAAGATGAAAAATAATATCACAAGAACAATTACATTGGATTGTCAAGATCAAATTTTTGGAAGAACAATTACTGACATAGCTATTAAACTTATGGGTAAAGATAAAGTCGAATACCTTCCAAATCTTGATCTGCATACTACTATATATCTGAAAAATTATAAACAGTTTATATTTACAGGTAAAAAGATGCTTTTTAAAAAATACTATAGTCATAGTGGATATATAGGCAATTTAAAAGAATGCAACTTAAAAGATTTGTGGATTAAAAATCCAAAATTTGTTATTCAAACTGCAGTTTTGGGAATGTTGCCAAAAAATCGACTACAATCAAACAGAATAAAAAGATTAAAGTTCATTGAGGATTAACTATGTCAAAATCATATGTAAGTGTTGGTAGAAGAAAATCAGCAATCGCTCAAGTAAAGATTGAGCTTAATAAAATTTCTAAGTTTTGCATAAATAATAAAGATAAAGAAATATTTGACAAACTTAAAAACGTACTAACAATTACAGACAAATCTTTTCAAATTTCAGTTATTGCAAAGGGCGGGGGAATTGCATCTCAAAAAGATGCTATAGTCTTGGGTGTGGCGCGATGTTTGGTAAAATATGATGAAAACTTAAAACCAAGCCTAAGAAAAAATGGGTATCTCACCAGAGACAAAAGAGAGAAAGAACGAAAAAAACCAGGTCTAAAAGGAGCTCGAAGAGCACCTCAATGGGCAAAGCGATAAGAATATAATATGAAAAATAAAAATCCTAAAAGAACTAATCAAATTAGGTCGCTTATCATACAAGAGGTTGCTAATTATTTTAACGAACATTGGCTTGAGTCAAATAATTTTTTATCATTATTTGATGTCATTTTATCTCCCGATCTAGAAGATGCGAATTTTCTTTTCACTGTAAACGATGTAATAGAAGATGAACAAAAAATGATAAAAAAAATAAATTCAAAATTGCAAGACTGTCGAAAATTTTTATTTACCCGTCTTGACTTAAAAAAAATGCCAAAATTTAATGTAATATTATCGGATAATAAAGCATTTGAAGGATTTAAAGATGAAATTATTTAACTTAAGATCAATTTTATTTAGTATCTTTACACTCTCTGTTTCAATGTTTACTCTTTGGCTATATATATTGTTTAATTTTAATCCATTTGATTCAAACTATTTAATATTAACAGCTTTTTATTTAACATTATTTTTTACACTAGGTGGTTTGTTTTATTTTTTAATTTATTCCCTAAAATTAAATATTTCCAACAATGAAGTAATTTATAAGCTTGTAGCTCCTTGTTTAAGACAAGGATATATACTTAGTTTTATTTTTGTGATATCCTTAATATTAAAAGGATTAAATATATTCAACTTCTTCGAATTTATAATTATTTGTATTATTGGAGGAGTTATTGAATTATATTTCAGATCAAAAAATGACGACAGGAAGTTACCATCCAATAACTAGATTTTACATAGAGGCTTTAGAAATATTTTCTAAATGGGGGTTTGAACCGATCGAAGGGCCTGAACTCGACAATCAATTGTTTAATTTTGATATGTTAAGAATACCGAAGCACCACCCCGCAAGAGATCTTCAAGATACTTTTTGGATAGATGATGACAATTTACTCAGAACTCAAACCTCAAATGTTCAAATTAGATCAATGCAGACTCGCAAACCTCCTGTGAGATTAATTTCACCAGGAAGAGTATTCAGAAAAGAAGCGATTGATGCATCACACTTGCCCCTTTTTCATCAAATGGAAGGATTTGTGATTGATAAAAATATAAATTTGGGTCACTTAATTTCAATATTAACTGATTTTACAAAATCTTATCTGAATAAAGATACTAAAATAAGATTTAGACCAAATTATTATCCTTTTGTTGAACCAGGATTGGATATGGACATTTACTTTAATGGCAGATGGATGGAAATATTAGGTTCGGGTATGATTCACAACGAAGTTTTGAAAAATATGAATATTGATCCTAAATTATTTTCTGGTTTTGCATTTGGATTAGGAGTAGAAAGAATGGTGATGATAAAATATAAAATCATGGACATCAGAAAATTTTATCAAAATGATTATAGATTATTAAAACAAATGAAATGAAGTTACTTGTTAAACACCTAGAAAAATTTTTGAATAAAAAAATTAAACCTATGAAGATTGAAGAAGCTTTAATAAAGCTTGGAGTTGAAGTTGAACAGTCTCATATTTATGATTTTGACAATATAATCGTCGTAAAAATTATTGATATCAGTCCACATCCGAACGCTGATAAACTAAAAATTGTAACTGTAAATGATAGTAAAAATGATATAAAAATAGTATGTGGAGCAGATAATATAAAAATAGATCAAAAAGTTCCCTTAGCAAAAATAAATACAACTCTTGATCAAATAGTTATCTCTAGAGCTAATATCAGGGGAGTGCAATCAGACGGGATGCTTTGCAGTGAAAAAGAATTAAATATCAGCACGGAAGGTTCAGGAATAATGATACTTGATTCAAGATTTAATTTAGGTGAAGAATTATCAAATTATTATATTGATACTTCTTGGTTCGATGTTACAATTACGCCAAATAGACCTGATTGGTATTCCGCCTTAGGAATCGCAAGGGAACTGGGAGCATACTTTAATAATAAAATAAATAAACTTGAGAAAGTTAATAAAATTCCCAAAAATATATATTTTCAAGATAAAACACTGGGAGATAATTATTTATTAATAAAAATTGAAGGTGCGGACAAGTTTCCAGTTGACGAAGAAATATTAAGAGATCTCAAAATTTTTGGTATCAACCCTAAAAATAACTTTATAATTGATTTTACAAACTGGGCCACATTTTTATATGGCCAACCTATGCATGCATTTGATGCAGATAAGATCAAGGGAGATATCTTTGTAAGATATGCAAAAGATAAAGAACAAATCATATTAATAGACGGTACAAAATTAAAATTATCCAAATCAGATATTGTAGTTGCAGATGAAAAAGAAGCGATAGCTTTAGCAGGTATCATGGGAGGAAAAAATACAGCTTGCACAAATAGTACAAAAAATGTCTATCTCGAACTTGCTAGTTTTAATCATCAACTTATTAGAAAATCAGTGGTTGATCATAAGCTAAATTCAGAAGCGTCGATCAGATTTGAAAAGGGAATAGACCCAAACCTACCAATTGATATTGCAAAAGATGTTATAAATACTTTATCTCGAAATAATCATATAAAGATTTCTCTAAAAGGTTGCGAGCATAAAAAGGAAATTAAAAAAATCAACTTTGATAAAAAGTACGTCAAAAAAATATGTAATTTAGATATTTCAAATGATGAGATTGATAAAATTTTACAAAATTTAGGATACATAAATACCTCAAACAACCAGTATATTGTTCCTAGTTGGCGTTTTGATATATCAAGGGAGGATAATGCGCAAGCAGAAATAGCCGAAGATATATTGAGAATTTACGGCTTAGAAAATGTTAAAATTGAAAAACTGTCAAATATTCAAAAATCAATAAATAAAGATAATTTTTTTCAAAAATTGAATTTAAAAACCCGCTTAATAGAAAATGGATTCAATGAAACTATGTCTATGAGCTTTGGTCTAAAAGAAGATAATATCGTATTCTATCCCTCTAAGGCAAATTCGTTTTTAAAGGTAAAAAACCCATTATCAAAAGAAATGGAATTTTTAAGATTTACTCTTTTATCTGGATTGTTTAAGACAGTTAGACAAAACCCTTCTTTTCATACTCACCAAATATTTGAAATAGGAACCATATTTACTAACAACAATAAATCCATAGAAAAAATTGCGGCATTGTTTACAGGCGATAAACTAGACAAGGTTAAAAAAATGTTAACTCAATTAAAACTTAATGTAGAAATAAAAAAAGCAAGCGATGATATCTTAAATCATTTCGATATAAAAATAAAAAATTTATTTTATTTTGAGACAAAAATATCTGAATTAAAAAATTTAAAATCAAAAAATATCAAATTAAATAAAAATTTAAAATTTGTTGATTATGGTAAATTTTCCGCTACAGTTAAAGATGTTTCATTTTGGATAAGCCCAAAATACCAGGAAGCCACAATATTAAAAGAAATATCGCATCTGGATGATAGAATCATAGTTGTAGAAAAATTCGATCGTTATATAGACTTAAAAACAAATAAGACTGCTCTTGGAGTAAGAATTATTCTAGACCAAAAAGACAAACCATTTAAAGAAAAGGATATTTCTAATATTCTCAATAAAGTATATAATTATCTCAAAGTAAACAAAATGGATATAAGATGAAAAGAATATTTGCAAACGAAGCAGAAAGCTATATTGGTAAAGAAATTTTTATTAGTGGCTGGATTAAAAGTAGGAGAGACCATGGGAAGCTGTTATTTATTGATATAAAAGATGTTACGGGTATTATTCAAGTAGTAATTTTACCGGGAACAATTCAAGAAGATGAAAAAAAGGATTTAAAAATAGAAACAGCTATTAGTATTATCGGGGAAGTACAAAAAAGACCTGAAAAATTAATAAACAATGAGATTGTCTCTGGAAAGATCGAACTGAAAGCTACACAAATAAAATATTTAGGCAAGACCAACGATTTGCCATTTGAATTAAATCAAGACACCATATCTGTCAATGAAACTAAAAGATTAAAGTACCGATACTTAGACTTAAGATCTGAAAGAATGCAAAATAATCTTAAGAATCGACACAAGATCAATCAATTTATTAGAAATTACCTTACAAATGAAGGATTTATAGAAATTGAAACTCCTCTTCTCACAAAATCAACCCCAGAAGGAGCAAGAGATTATATCGTGCCTTCGCGAGTATTTAAAAATAAATTTTATGCGCTACCTCAATCTCCACAACAATACAAGCAATTATTGATGGTATCATCTTTTGAAAAATATTTTCAAATAGTTAGATGTTTCAGAGATGAAGATCAAAGAGCTGATAGACAGCCGGAATTTTCACAATTAGATATAGAATTGTCCTTTGTAAATGAAAATGACATCTTAGAATTGGTTGAAAAAATGATCATCAATTTAGTCATAAAGCTACTACCTAATAAAAAAATTACTCTAAAACCGTTTCCCAGAATAAATTATGATGATTCGATAAAAAACTACAACTCAGATAGACCAGATTTACGAAAAAATAAAAATGATAACAATGAACTATCGTTCGCTTGGGTTGTAAACTTTCCATTGTTTGAATATAAAAAAGGTGATAACAGATGGGGAATGGCACATAATCCTTTTACATCTCCAGCAGATGAATATGTTTCTGAATTATTTAAAAAAAGTCCTGACTTGAAAAATATTAAGGCAAAACAATATGACTTAGTATTAAATGGAGTAGAAATATTCGGAGGTAGCATACGAACCGTTGATCCTAAAATTTTAAGCAGAGTATTTGAACTGGTCGGAAATTCAATTTCTGAAACAAATAAAAATTTCGCACATATGTTAGAAGCTTTTAATTTTGGAGTCCCTCCACATGGGGGGATAGCATGTGGATTAGACAGATTAATAGCAATCTTATGCAACCAAAGTAGCATAAGAGAAGTCATTGCTTTTCCTAAAATGGCAGACGGATATGATCCCATGATGGATTCGCCATCTGATATTTCTTCATCACAACTTAAAGAATTAAAACTTAGGTTAGATGAAAACAAGAATTAACTTACATACCGATTATAAATATTTTTTTTATTTTATATTTTTGATTTTAATTATCATAATTTGTTGGATGATGTATCTTAAAAAAAATAATCTTAATTCTGTTGATTATGTTAACGCAATAGAATTACCACAAGAGAATTCAAAACAATTAACTAAACCATATCGGATTGATTCAAAACCAAACATATATGCTGAATCCGCAATATTGATTGACGCTGATTCAAAATATACTCTATATCAAAAAAATAGCACCACTCCTAAACCAATAGCTTCAACCACAAAGCTAATTACCAGTATAGTAGCAATTGAAAATTTCAACCTCACAGATATATTAACAGTTGATGATAAATCAGCTTCAATTAATGGTTCGCAGATGAATTTGATCAAAGAAGAAAATATCACAGTCAAGGATTTATTGAAGGGATTACTTGTTGTTTCAGGAAATGACGCAGCTTACACATTAGCTAATAGTTTTAACAAAGGAGAAAAAAAAGGATTCGATGCTTTTGTGGAAGAAATGAATAACAAAGCAAGATCTTTAAATTTAAAAAATGCTCATTTTACCGATCCTGCAGGATTAGATGATAGTGCTGAAACATCTGCAAAAGATTTAGCAATAATAGCAGATGAATTTTTAAAAAATGATCAATTACTAAAAATTGTTAAAATAAGCGAAGAGGTTGTATATGATACTAAAAAAACTACCAAGCATACTCTAAAAAATTCAAATAGATTGGTTTTGCCAAACGAAAAATTATATATGCCTGAAGCATTAGGAATAAAAACCGGATTTACAGGAGAAGCGGGACACTGCTTGGTTTCCGCGATAGAATACAAAAATCACCGATTAATTTCCGTAATATTAAATACTAATAGTTCTACTCCACCTGCGTCTGCTGAAGAGTCATACAAGTTATTACAATGGGGGAAAAATCAAATTGACTTAATTGAAAATTAACATTATCTATGAATAAGTTCGAGAGCGTTTAAAGCGGCATTTTGTTCGGCTCTTTGCTTTGATGAACCGATTCCCTCTGCTAATTTTTTTTGACCTACATATACTGCGCATATAAACTCTTTATTATGATCAGGCCCCGATTCTGAAACCAGTTGATATACAGGAGTAATTGAATGTTTTTCCTGCATAATTTCTTGGAGCTTGCTTTTTGAGTCAATATATAATTCTTCTTTAATAATTTGGTCTAACTTTGTTATTAAATTATCTTCAATGAATTTTTTTACATTTTCATATCCACTGTCTAAATATATTGCCCCTATAAATGCTTCGAAAGCATTGGCTAATATATATCGTCTCGATTTTTCAATAGATTTCGCTTCGCCTTTCGACATTTTTAATAGTGGCTCAAAATCAAGTTCGGTGGCTATGCTTGAGAGCATCTTGCCGTTTACTAAAGCAGATCTCCAGTTTGTCAAAATACCTTCTGATTCTTGGTAATTTTTATATAAATATTCAGTAACCACAAGTTCTAATACGGCATCGCCTAAAAATTCCATTCGTTCATTATGCTCAAGAGCCACTGTTCTATTCTCATTTAGAAAACTTCTATGAGTGAATGCGACATCAAATAATTCCTCATTTAGTATTGAAAATCCCAATACTTTTTCCAAGCTCTGTTTATTTATCATTTTTTTCCACCTCTTTGTCTTTTTCTTCCCTTGAATCATACCTATCTGATTTTCTATACAATGTTCCTAACACACCGTTTATAAACTTTGAAGAATTTTCTCCACCATAAGTTTTTCCTAGTTCAACGGCTTCATTAATAGTAACTTTTGGAGGAATATCTTCTCGGTATAAGAGTTCATACAAAGCAATCCTTAAAATAGTTTTATCAATAACAGAGATTTGTTCTATAGGCCACTCGGGAGCAGCTCTTGCTATCATATCGTCAAGCTTATCAATCTTTTTGATTGATCCCTCTAGTAAACTTTTTATAAAATCTTTATCTGCGTCGGGTTCGACATTTACTATTATTCTTTTAGCAATCTCCCAAGGATGTTCTTTTCTTCTAAAGTCCCACTCATAAAGAGATTGCATTGCAATAGTACGAGATAGATGCCTATTCATTATTATGATTTAATTTCATTTTGTTTTAATACTTGCTTTCCTTTATAATAACCGCATGATTTGCAAACTGTATGGGACTGAATGTGTCCTTTACAGTTTGGACAAACTCCTAAAGCTGGTTTTGATATCTTTAGATGACTTCTACGATTACCGGAACGAGTACTCGTCAAACGTTTCTTTGGTTCTGCCATATTATTTCCTTTCAATAATATATTATATTACAAAATTCACAATTTTAAAAGGTATTACTATTATCTTTTTAATTTCATTTTCTTTTTTAATGATATTTTTCTTCTTCAGATCGTTTATTGCAAGATTTTTTAGCTCTTCCTGGGTAGTTGATCGATCTATAGTTATTATAGATTTAAATTTACCATTTATCTGAATTGGTATTTGAAAATTAGTTTCTTGAATATTTTCATATTTTGGCCAGCTTGCATTAAATATTGAATCATTATGACCAATTTTATGCCACAATTCTTCGGATAAAAAAGGAAAAATTGGTGATAATATAATTAAAATTGTCTCAGCTTCATCTTTTGTAAGGTTTTCATTTTCGATATGATTGAAAAATTTCATCACTAAAGACAATGCTACATTTGTTTTAAAAGATTCAATTGCTTGAGTATATTCCTGAACCAATGTTTTCAGTTCTTTGCGAATTTTTGATTTTTCTTTTTTTATATTTGAAAGAATTTTATTAATCTTTATCAAAAAACGATAAATCCCATTTATGCCATCCGTTGACCATTCTGAAGCTTGATCATTTGGTCCAATAAACATTTCATAGCCACGCAATGCATCCGTACCATAATACTTAACCAATCCATCAGGATTTATTACATTTCCTTTTGATTTACTCATCTTGGCTCCCTGAAAATATATTAATCCGATTCCAAATAATTTTGTAAAGGGCTCTTTGAAATTGATATATTTTTTTGAAGCTAAAAATTTTGTGATAAACCTTGAATATAAAAGATGCTTTGTAGCATGTTCTACCCCACCAATATATTGATCTACGGGCATCCAATTATTAATAATTTGGGAAGAAAAAATATCTTTTTTGTTTTTGTTATCCAAATATCTAAAGTAATACCAAGAGCTATCTACAAATGTATCAAGCGTGTCTGTTTCTCTTTTGGCTTTTTCTTTACATTTTGGACATAGACAATTTACAAATTCATCAAGTGACGCAAGAGGAGACTTTCCTTTTGGTTGAAAATCTTCCATATGTGGGAGAAGAACAGGTAAACTTTGCTCATCGACAGGTACTATACCACATTTTTCACAGTAGATTATTGGTATTGGAGCTCCCCAATATCTTTGTCTTGACACCAACCAATCACGCAAACGATAAACGGTCGAGAATTCACAATTACTATTTGATGACACCATTTTTTGTGTTGCTTGCTCTGAAGACATACCGGAATATATTTCTGAATCAATAAGATATCCGAATTCTTCAAATGGCTTATCAATGACTTTAAAATCAAGCTTTTCTTTTATGGGCGAGATTACTGTTTTTATGGGCAATTTGAATACTTTTGCAAAATCAAAATCTCTTTTATCATGCGCTGGCACTGACATAATCACTCCGCTTCCATAATCTGGAAGTATGTAATCAGCAACATAAATAGGAATAGCTTGATTTGTAAACGGATTAATTGCTTTTATTTCTATATCTAGACCAGTTTTTTTATGTTTTAGATCCGCTCTGTCAATATCGCTAATTTTATTTATTTGTTCTCTATACTGGTATAGTTTTTTTAGCACTTGTTTATCTTTGACGATTTGATCCAAAATTAAATTTTCTGGAGCTATCGCTATGAAGGTTGCTCCAAAAATAGTATCGATTCTCGTAGTAAATACTTCAAGGACTGTATTTTTGTTTTGAATTTGAAATTTTACTTTAGCGCCTTTTGACTTTCCTATCCAATTTGTCTGTAAAATTTTAATAGTTTCCGGCCAATCTAATTTTTCTAGACCAGAAAGCAACTCTTCAGCATACTGTGTGATTTTAAAATACCACTGCTTAAGATTTTTTTTAATTATTTGATTATCACATCGTTCACATCGATTATTTTTTACTTGTTCATTTGCCAGTACTGTTTGGCAAGATGGACACCAATTCACTTTTCCTTTTTTTTGATAGGCAAGACCATCTTTATAAAGCTGCAGGAAAAGCCATTGGGTCCATTTGTAGTATTCTAAATCGGATGTATCTAAAGATTTATCCCAATCATACAAAGAACCAGTTTCATCAAGCTGTCTTGTGAAATTTTTTATAGCTTGTTTCGTTCTAATACTAGGATGAACACCTTCAAGTATTGCAGAGTTTTCCGCAGGAAGTCCAAAAGAATCAAAACCCATTGGATGTATCACTTCATATCCTTGTAATTTTTTTGTTCTTGCTAGTACATCAGATAAAACATACCCTCTCCAATGCCCCACGTGAAGCCCATGACCTGACGGATAGGGAAACATATCCAAGCAATAAAAATGATTCTTTTTTGAATTTAAATCAGTTTTGGAAATATTATTTATTTTCCAATATTCTTTCCATTTTTTTTCAATTTTTTGATGATTGTAAGATTCCATTGATATAATTTTAGCAAATTTTTTCTTGATTGTTAAGAGAAATTAATGTTTTGTTTGTATTTTTTTCTGATTAAATATGCTTTATACCAAAACGACTCAATTATTAGATCATAAAAATCACTAAACTCAATCAGCTCACCTCCAAATTTTGTTTTAAATTGAGATATACCTTCCCATCCTCTATGCGTAATTTTGCTACCTAAATCAATACCGCCAAAATTATACCATTTTAAGTTTCTTTTTTTTGCTTCTTTGATTGCCACCCAATGCACCAAATATGTTGCCATCAAATTATTATATTCACGGTTTGATCCACCAAAAGGATAATACGCGGTATTTCCGTAAAATATTATATAGTAAGCTACTATTGGTTTTTTTTCATATTCAGCGACTATTAGAATCTGATCGTTCTTAATGGATGCAATTTCAAAAATTTTTTTATAATAATTTTTTTGTCTTAAAGTATACTTACCTCTTATAGCTGTTTGATGCATAAGCTTATAAAAATCATCAAAATAGTTTAATAAGCTTTTTCCTGAGAGAATTTTTATATTAATATTCTTTTTTTGAGCTAATTTAATATTATAGCGAGTTTTTTGGTGCATAGATTTCAATAGATCTTCTTCTGATTTTTGAATATCAAGAACCCAGTCATATTTTGAGAGGAAATTAGCCCCATAATATGAATAAATTGGAGATTTTTTATATTTTTTTTCAAACAACATCTCAAGTTGTTTTTCTTTTATAAGCGGAAAGAGATCAAATCTTACAAACGCGCAATTGTTTTGTTTTGCAAGTATATTTAATTGTTCTGTCAATTGATTTATTAGATCGTTTGACAGCTTACTTTTAAATATTGGCCCGTGTGGTATGTATAGATAATTTTTGTTTTTAAAAAGATTGATCTTTATCGCTAAAAAAGATCCGATAAATATATCTTTATGTAAAATTGCATACTTAAATACTTCATTGTTTGAATTTTCTTGCCACAATCCATAAAAATCGCTTTGCGTAAAATACGAGCTAGCATTTAAAAGCAGGGGATTATATTTTTTAAAATTCTCTAGTTGTATAAACTGGTATTTATTATTCACAAATCAAGTATATCACTAATCTCCTTGAGATAAAGAGTAAATATATTTACTTTAAGCTTCATAAGTAATCTACTTTAGATGCGTTTGTTGGAAAAAGTCAGAACTCATTTTGAATAAAATCCCAAATGATCGGGTCGGTTAGCTCGCCCAAAACTCGAGCGAAACGGCTAATTCAATATGGTGGTGTGTTCTCGCTTCTGCTCGAACTTTTTTTGAACAAAATGGTGAATAATCTTCGAGCCCTGCTCGTGCGACCGCTTTTCCTCCCCACACCCCTTCCTTTTTGCCCGCGCGAGGCAACT
>CAZZBO010000003.1:0-15532 GCA_964652345.1 uncultured Candidatus Saccharibacteria bacterium
TTTTCTGAATTGATAATACCAGAAGTGTTACCTATGTATCTCAACCTCCGCATAAGCTGTCTAAAGAAAACTTTCAACTTGAACAATCGGAATAATTATGACATTTAGAAATTATTTATTTTTCTCTTGCTAACTTCAGGAAAAAAGTATGTCTCTAAATTTTTATTATTTATTGTTGACAAATATAATAAAATTAATTATCTTAATCTTACTAATTCAAGGAGAGGGAGAAAGCGTAATTTTATGGATTTAGCTCCCAAGCAACAAACAGTTGAACTAATAAAAAAATCAAATAATATTTTGATTACTGCTCATAAGAATCCCGACGGAGATGCGCTTGGAGCCACTTTGGCTTTGGGGATGGCACTTATCAAGTTAAATAAAACCGTCACGATCGCTTCGTCCGGCGCAATAGCTAAAATATACAATTTTTTACCAAAAATAGATTTAATCAAACATCAAATCGCAACAAACAAAGATTTTATCATAGAGCTAGATTTATCAAGCGCTCAAATAGATAAACTTGGGTACAAAAAACTTGAAGCAGACAAAAAGCTAAATATAGTAATTACGCCCAAAGAAGGAACATTTACCGCAGAGGATGTAAACTTCATAGAGGGTCAAAATATTTATGATCTGATTTTTGTGCTTGATACTGCTGAGTTATCACTTTTAGGAGAACTTTTTGAAACAAATACAGAAATTTTCTATGATGTCCCCACGATTAACATTGATCACCATCCCGGTAATGAATATTTTGGTAAAATTAATTGGGTTGACATTACTGCCACTAGCACAGCAGAAATTGTAGTAAGCTTGATTGAATCGTTAGGAAGAGAGATCAATTTATTGGATTCAGACATTGCGACATGTCTTCTAGCCGGAATTACTACTGATACAGGTAGTTTTCAAAATACAAATACCACTCCAAAATCTCTAACCATTGCCGCTCAATTAGTAGCGGCCGGCGGTCGTCAACAAGAAATCATAAAAAATATATACAAGACCAAACCACTGACGACATTAAAAGTTTGGGGAGAAATATTCCAAAATATTCACGAAGAGAGCCAAGAACATTTTATCTGGTCTGAAATTGACAGCAAAACCCTTACATCTTTAGGCGCGGAAGAGACAGAGATTGGAGGAGTTTTGGACGAGCTCAAAAGCGCTCAAAACAATGACTTTGTAGTTCTTCTCTCGGAGAGAGATGGAGGAATACACGCCAGCTTGCGCGCAACCGCAAAAGGAATTGATGTAGCATCGATCGCTCAAGAATTCGGAGGAGGGGGACACGAAGCCGCCGCGGCATTTGAAGTACCTGACGCAACATTAAAAATTCAACGAGACGAAATAATCTCTAAAATCAAACAAATTTACCAAAAAAATCTAAAAAGATAAATAAATTTTATTTATCTTGTAATATAGCTATGATTTTGATAATATAATGGTCGTTATTCGTATAAAGAAATATAAATTTTAAGGAGAAAAAATGCCAATTTCAGCTTCAGCAAAAAAATCATTGCGCGTAAGTCGCAATAAAAAAGCGCACAATCATGAGTTAAGAATTGCGCTAAAACGAGCAATTAAAGAAGTCAACGAAAAAAACATCAGCGATGTAATTTCGACTATAGACAAAGCCGTAAAAGCCAAAATCATTCATTTTAACAAAGCTGGAAGACTAAAAAGCGCTCTATCTAAAAAATTCAAAGATATAAAATTCCCCCCCAAGACAACAAAATCTGAATCAAAGCCAAAGACTAGTCCCAAACCCAAAAACAAAACCGAAAAAACGACAACAAAAACAACGACCAAAAAACCTTCAACAAAAAAATCTGTATCTTGAAAAAACTAATAAATGGGATTGGTGATTATTCCAAATTGTTCTATAGGCCAAAATATAAAATTTGCTTTGCCAATAATATCTTTCAATTGTATTGGTCCGAATGTTCTAGAGTCTGAAGAATTCAAACGATTGTCACCCATTACAAAATATTCATCGTAACCCAGCTCCTTGCTTATTGATGAATTATTAAATAAATTAATATCTATGTCTTGTTGTAAATACGGCTCATCTAGCAAATCTCCATTGATTCTCACCCCATCTTTGTTTAAACTAATGATTTCTCCGGGAAGCCCTATAATTCTTTTTACTAATATTTCACTATCTACATCTGCTGGAAATTTTAATATCACTATTTGACCACGAGTCAAGTGATTATTTTTTGTAAGCTTATTAACCCCAACAAGATTTACAGAAGTAAAAATAGGGGACATTGATTCACCCCGTACCGGATAAACTGAATAAAGATAAAAATGGATTAAAAAGCCAACTATTAAAATAATAATAATATCACGCGCAAGAGAAAAAACAATGCCCGTGCCGTTAATAAATTTTGTAAAAAATATTTTTATTGGCATCTAGTTTATTTCGTTTATTTTTTTATTGCAAATTTTAATCTACTACCGGAATGTGACTTTGCAAAATTATTGCCCCAACATAGCCAACCAAAGGATAGACCGTATTGGCAAAATCCTCTATATTGGTAATATCTGTCGGACTGTCGAGCCATTCAGGCATAACAAATGGAGATTTTAAAAATCTGCTTGCCCACTGTACTTCTACTCCAAAAACAATAGCATAAGGCAAATAACTCATATACACTTCTTGAACTTGCTCGCTATACTCTATTGGCGAGGGCTTTGTCAAAAATTTCTTGAAACCAAGCCATCGTTTCAGTGCTTCTGCGCCCGATTCGGTGCGAGGAGGAAGCGTGGGAGCAAGCAAAAAGATTAAAAAGCTGGAAATTATCGTAGAAGCAAACACAGTGATTAAAACGGATTGAAATTCACTTCGAAAAAGCATAGAGAGAGCCAACCCGATTGAGCCCAAAAAGAATTCTATTGTCGCCAAAGTTCGGTATTTTCGATGCATATTTGCCGGATTTAGAGTAAAATAACCACTTATTACAGCTTGCTGATAAATATCTATAAGGACAGCTGTAACTTTACGAGAAAAAAGATGTCTACCAATACGATAACCAATCTCTTTCACATTTGTGGTTACTTTGTCAGGTTGAAATAATTTTGAAAGCAAAAATTTTTCAAATGGTTTTATCTCTTTAAATTTGTCTTGAGCCAAAAAAGAAGGAATCGCAAAACGAAACTCATCTTTATCTTTATAAATATGCAGATAACCTCGATTTGCTAAATCAACCAAAGTGGCGGCAATTTCTCGAGGTCCGATTTTTCCTCTATGTAACACTCCAACTACCGCAGGAGAGGTTTGATCGGGTTTATTATTGATCATTTTTATACTTGTGCTTGGCACTCGACGACGGGCAGATTTGTACAATAGAGATAATAAAGTTAAAAGGGTAACCAATGGAATAATCGAACCTATTGTCAATAAAGCTCCAAAAGATACCAAGCTTAGTTTGGATCTTATATTACTATACCAAGTCTGATCTAAATATCCTTTTGGAAGTGTAAGGGATACAGTAACCGTTGATTCTGGAGCAACATCGCTGATTGTAAAAACAATCGTATTATCATTTTGATAATATATTTTTTCTCCACCCAATGAGCCGTCTGAATTTATTCTGGCGATTATTTTTTTCTCTTGATCTGGCTTTGGAAGGTCAATTGTTACTCCAATTGACTGGATTAGTGTATCATTTTGTTTCGCTACTAAAAATCTCAAGGAATCTGCTTTGTTTTCAAAAATTGCTTTTGCTTTGATTTCATTATCTTTATCGATAAGGTTTCCGTTTGGTCTTAATACAAATTTATGAATTTCATCACTAGCGGAAATTGCGACATTGTCTGGAATTTCATCTTCCGCAGAATATTTACTTGCCGTAATTCCCCACCAGATTATAAATCCAGCAGAAAATAAAATAACAAACATTCCGAGCTTTTTTTTATCTATCCCTAGCGTACTTAAAATCAATGTAAATAATTTCAAACATCCTCCCTGTATCTATTTTAATCAATATCGTTCCAACGCGCAATTAGATATATTATAGCTTGTTCTGTGTCAAGTTTGCCACTTTTTGTTTTAGCATCAATATTTATTATCAATCTTTGACGTATGATTGCTTGTATCCAATCCATTTTTATATAAAAATCAGTAATTTTTTTCAAAGCAAACGGATGAATTTTTAATTTTGTATTGATTTCAGAGATGCTTAATCCATCCTCCATCCATGATTTTACCATCATCGTTCGAGAAAGAGTAGTGCTAATCAGACTTAAAGCCACCAATGGATATTCTCCTGTTTTTTCAAATTTTAGATATGTTTTTATCGCATTTTTAACACAATCTCGCGAAGGAACAAAAAGACTGTCTATCAGATTGAAAATCTTTACATCCTCATCTCCCGTAACCATATTTTCAACAAGCTTCAAGTCAATAATATTGTTTTTCGACGCTTGGACAAGCTTATCAAGTTCGTTCGACATACGCCATAAATCCGACCCAATAATTGTCGATAATTTCTGTCTCGCAATCGGCATAATAGTTGTATTTGTTGAGCCAAGATACACATCTATCCATTTTTCCAATTTTTGTTCAAGCAAAATATCAAAAAATTGGCTTTTGCCTTTTTGATTTAGTTTTTTGAATAGTCCACTCCTTCTATCTGGAATTCCTTTTTCCCAAAATACCAATAATGTTGAAGTTGGAATCTTATAAATAATTTCAAGCATTTGTTTGTGATCTTCCGTTTTGGACTCAAGCAAAAAATTTTCTAAGATCACGAGTCGTTTGCTTGCTAAAAAGGGCATAGCAAAAATTTGCCTCGAAATTTGATCAATATTATTTTGGCTTGCTTCTAGTTTTGATAAGTTTGTATCTCCAAGATTAGCATCGGTATATTTTTTAGCTAATATATTAATCTTTTGACGACTTGAATAAGTATCTGGACCATAAAACAATAAATAGTTCATAGATATAATGTAGTGTGAAAAATCAAAAATGTAAAATTATATTTACAAACACCAGATAGAGGTAAGCTACTCTGTACTAAAAGCGCAGAGTATTCCCCAAAAAGAGGAAAAGCTTGTTACCCCTACGCTTCGCTACGGGCATTCCAATATCCCCGTGGCAAGCATGGGCATTGATAAGCTATCAATAGTATCAAAATTTATGTAAATTAAAAATAACCCTCCAAATATAATAATACATAAAACAGGTTCTGGGTATAAAAATAATTTTTGCAAATCTTAATAAAATAAATAGTCGAAGCAAGTTTTTTACCTATATCAAATAATTACCTTTCGAACTGTAATCCTTGGATGAGTATACCAAGTCTTGCGTCCTATTTATTTTTGGACAAATTTATTATACCACTACTTTTATAACGATTGTCAAATCAACTTTTTATTTCTCCCCAGCTTTTTCCTCTGCCCAAATCAATTTCTAATGGAACAGCAAGGTTTGTAACTGTGGTCATAATATTGGCAACTTTTTCATCTATTGATTTAGGAGCATCTTCATCTATTTCAAACAACAACTCGTCGTGAATCTGAAGTACTATTTTTAATTTTGGAATTTGTTTATCAATTTCGATCATTGCAAGTTTTATAATATCAGCCGCAGTTCCTTGCAGTGGCATATTTACCGCAGCTCTTTCAGCGCTATTTCTTATTCCTCCATTTAAAGAGTTTAATTCCGGCATATATCGTCTTCTGCCGAAAAGAGTTTCGACATATCCATTTTTTCTTCCAAACTCCACTGTAGTATCTATATATTTTTTCAAACCCGGATAGGTGACAAAATACCGTTCTATATATTTTTTTGCATCTTGCACAGAAATATCAAGTCTAGTTGCTAACCCATAATAATTCATACCATATAATATTCCAAAATTTATCGCTTTTGCCATCTTGCGATCTATACCAAGAGCTTTTGACACTTCAGAATGCATATCTCTATTATTTTTAAATGCTTGTATCAACGCTTCATCTCCACTAAAATGCGCGGCTATTCTTAGCTCAATTTGAGAATAATCTGCAGACAAAAGCACCTTTGACTTTGGAGCAATAAATGCGCTTCTAATTTCTTCACCCATGCTTTCAGTAACAGGAATATTTTGCAAGTTGGGATTTTTGCTAGACAATCTTCCCGTGCTTGTATCTTGAGCGAAAGTAGTATGAAGCCGTTTTTCATCATCAATCATAGTCGGCAAGGGATCAAGATAAGTATTTTTTAGTTTTGTGTACTCTCGATATTTCAGAATATATTCAATAACTGGATGAATATTTTTCAATTTTTCCAGCTCACTAGCAGCTGTCGATTGATGAGTTTTACCTCGCCTTATCTTTCCATTTTTTGGAATTAGTCTTAACTCTTGATATAAAATTGGAGCAAGTTGAGTTGGAGAATTAATATTAAAGCTATGACCGACTTCATTGAATATATTTTTCTCGAGTTTGCGAATTTTTTCTCCTGCTTTTTTAGCAAGTTGATTTAATTTGTCGCAATCTATTAAAATTCCGTTTTTAGTAATTTTTTTTAAAACAGGTTCAAGCAAGCTATCAATTTTTTGAGCATCAGAGCCATTAGCCCCCCTTCCTTGAGAAGAAATGACATCGTCATCAATCTCTTTATCAAAGAGTCCCGCTTGCCCTGGCTTTGACGATTCCTTGGGCAATCTTGTAAGCAGACTTTTAAAGCCCATTTCTACAAATAATTTTCTTGCAACAAAGCCGTCAAATTGAGAAACTTTGCATTTTTCAAGCTCAAGCTTTATTGGAGCATTTTGATTGATTGTGGCAAGTTTTTGAGAAATATATGCAATTTTTTTATCTTGAGTTAATTTTTTTGCTACCGATTCCTTAATTTGGGATAAATTTTTGTAAATATTGTCTAAGGTTTTATATCTTTGCAATAATGTTGTCGCTGTTTTTTGACCAATACCCCCTACTCCTGGAATATTATCTGATGAATCTCCCGCTAAAGCTTTAAAATCAACAATCTGTTCTGGAGAAATACCATATTTAGTCCTCACTGCATCCGGATCATACAATCTACTATCATGAAGTCCTCGTCCAAAAGCGCTGACCTTTATAGTTTCTCCAACCAATTGCATTGCGTCATTATCACCTGTTAAAATTATTGTCTCTATATTATATCTTTGAGCTTGGGCGGACAAGGTGCCTATTAGATCATCTGCTTCAAAACCCTCTAATCCAAAAGCAGGAATATTTAAAGCTTTTGTGATTTTCCGAGCTGGCACAAATTGGCTTGCCAACCCCTCATCTGTTTCAGGTCTAGTTGCTTTGTAATTATCATAAATTTGATTTCTAAAAGTTACTCTTCCGACATCAAAACAAACAGCCGCATACTCGGGTTGATATTGTTTGAAGGCAGATAATATCGAAGAAGTAAACCCATATACTGCATTTACAAGATTTCCTTTTTCATCAGATAATGGGGGAATAGCGTGATAAGCCCGATGAATAAGAGCATTCCCGTCTATCAAAAGCAATGTTTTCATTTCTTAAAATGTAACATCTTATTGAAAAAAATGAAATATTTTAAACTTACTATGTTAAACAATTTTGTATATTTTTAAAAAATTATTTTTTTAAATACCGGGATTTATTTTTTATATTTATCAGGTATAATAATGGTTATGAACAATAATATTACAGTGTTAGGGATTGAGACTAGTTGCGATGAAACAGCGGTGGCAATTATTAAATATCACAAAAAAAATAATAGGTTTATGGTTTTGTCACATATTTTAGCGTCTCAAATCAAACTTCATGCCAAATACGGAGGAGTATTTCCGGAGCTGGCATCCCGCGCGCATGAACAAAAAATAATACCAATAATCAATCGAGCAATCTTAAAAGCAAAAATAGATCATAAAGCGCTCGATGCTATAGCGGTAACCTATGGTCCCGGTCTAGTTGGGTCTCTATTAATAGGAACCACAGCTGCTTCAACCTTATCCTATATTTGGGGCAAACCACTAGTAGCGGTGAATCATCTTGAGGGTCATATATATTCAAACCTTATCAAAGACACAAAAATCAAATTTCCTCTTTTAATTTTAATTGCTTCTGGAGGGCATACTGAGCTGATTTTTGCAAAAAAATTCGGCGAATACCAAATGATAGGGCAAACCTTAGACGATGCGGCGGGGGAAGCTTTTGACAAAATTGCCAAATTGCTCGATCTTGCTTATCCTGGCGGTCCTGCGCTATCCCAGCTTGCACAAAAAGGAGATAGTAATAAATATAAATTTAGTTTGCCACTTAATCAAAATAATAATTTTAATTTTTCATTTTCAGGTTTAAAAACAGCCGTATTATATCAATTTAAATCTTTAAAAAAGCCAATTTCAGAACAAACAAAGGCGGATTTAGCCGCAAGCTTTCAAAAAACATTGATTGATTCTCTGGTTAAAAAAACATCTTTAGCTACTTTAAAATATAAACCAAGCACAGTATTAATCGGCGGAGGAGTAGCATCAAATGAAAAATTGAGAGTTGATCTTGAAGAAAATATCCGTAAATTGAAAATAATTTTTAAAAAACCTGACATTTCCCTTTGCACCGACAATGGCATAGGCATTGCCTGCGCAGGAGCAGTAAAATTTACAGAAAATAAAATAATTTCTTGGAAAGATCTAAGTGTTGATTCTAACGCAAAAATTTCTCGAGTCTAAGTCTAACTTTGTTAAAATTTGAATTTCAAGGTTTAATCAACTATAATAATTTTATATATGAATCAATTGTCAAAAAATTATAATCCTTCAGAATTTGAGCAAAAAATCTATAACCTTTGGGAACAAAGTGGTGATTTTAAACCAGACACAAGTAAATCAGGGAATCCTTATGTGGTTGTAATCCCTCCTCCAAATGTTACTGGCTCGCTTCATTTAGGACATGCTCTTGATAACACCCTTATTGATATTCTTATTCGATATCATCGAATGTTGGGAGAACCTACCCTATATATGCCGGGTACTGACCATGCCGGTATTGCCACTCAAAACAAAGTTGAAAAAAAATTGGCAAAAGAAGGAAAACGTCGTTACGATCTCGGCAGGGAAAAATTTATCGAAGAAGTTTGGAAATGGAAAAAAGAATATGGAGACACTATTATAAATCAGTTAAAAGCGATTGGAGCATCGTGCGATTGGTCAAAAACTCGTTTTACTATGGATGAACAATACT
Organism: uncultured Candidatus Saccharibacteria bacterium; assembly: GCA_964652345.1. Classification (GTDB taxonomy): domain Bacteria; phylum Patescibacteriota; class UBA1384; order CAZZBO01; family CAZZBO01; genus CAZZBO01. Next base: position 9,190 of record CAZZBO010000003.1, read on the forward strand.
CTAGGGCGGTTGAAGTGGCTTTCAAACACTACTATGACAAAGGGTGGATATATCAGGGGGAAAGATTGATTAATTGGTGTCCGAGATGTTCCAGCGCTATCTCCGATCTTGAAGTCAATCATATAAACAAAAAAACTGCTTTGGTATATATAAAATATCCTCTAACAAACAAAAAGGGATTTATTACCGTTGCCACCACGCGTCCTGAAACTATGCTCGGAGATACTGCTGTGGCTGTCAACATAAACGATCAAAAATATAAAGATTATAAAGATGAATTTGTCAATCTACCACTGCAAAATCGTAAAATCCCAATTATTTTTGATAAAGCAGTCGATAAAAATTTTGCTACTGGAGCAGTTAAAGTAACTCCGGGACATAGCCAAGCAGACTGGGAGATAGGCAAGAGACACAATCTACCAGTCCAAAAGGTCATTGACGAATATGGTCGCATTACCCCCGCAGGAGGAAAATTCAAAGGATTGAAAACTTTTGAAGCTAGAGAAAAAATACTTAAAAATCTTACAAATCTTGGCTTGATTGAAAAAATTGAAAAAATAGATCACAACCTATCTGTTTGTGACAGATGCGAAACCCCTATTGAACCACTTGTATCAAAACAATGGTTTTTGAAGATGAATGAGCTAATTAAGCCGGCAATAAAAGCGATTGAAAACGATGAGATCAATTTTTATCCCAAAAGTTATAAAAAAATTACTCTATCTTGGATGAAAAATATCACAGATTGGTGTATCTCTCGACAAATTTGGTGGGGACATCAACTTCCTGTCTGGTATAGATCTGAAGAATCAAAAAATCAAATACCGACATCAAAAATTGAAGATATTTACTCTGGTTCCAACCCGCCTGATAATTTTGAACAAGTGACAGATGTATTAGATACATGGTTTAGTTCCGCGCTCTGGCCATTTGCCACACTCGGCTGGCCTGAAAAAACTGAAGATTTAAAATTATTTTATCCCACTTCAGTTCTTCTTACAGCAAAAGATATAATATTTTTATGGGTTAGTAGAATGATATTTTCAGGTTTAGAATTTATCGGAGAAACACCGTTTAAAGATGTCTATATTCATGCCACCGTTCTAAATAAAGAGGGTCGCAGGATGAGCAAATCACTTGGCACAGGTGTTGATCCATTGGAATTGATCAACACATACGGAGCAGATGCAACAAGATTTGGCTTGGTATGGCAAAATATGGGGCTTCAACAGTTTAAATTTAGTCTCGAACCTACTATTGCAGGCAAAAAATTCACCAATAAAATCTGGAATAGCTCCCGATATGTTCTTATGAACCTTACTGACCATATAGATGAAAGCTCTACAGCTCGAACAGATATGGATAAACAAATTTTGGATAAATTGGAAAAATTGAAAAAAAACACTCATACCAATTTATCCAATTATCGCTTTGGTCAGGCGCTTCATGAAATTTATGATTTTTTTTGGCATGATTTTTGCGATCAATATCTAGAAGATTCCAAAAAACAACTCGAGAACAAAAAAACAGCTCAAGGCACAAAAAAAGTTCTTTTGGAAGTATTGTGTTCAAGCTTAAAATTAATCCATCCATTTATGCCTTTTGTAACAGAGGCAATCTGGCAAAATTTAGTTCAAAATAATCTTGTCAAAGAAAAACGATTGATAAAAGCAGAGATTTCAATAAAATCTTTAACGATGCTAAAGTAACAAAATGGATACTGAGATAACTATGCAAAATTTATTATCAGCAGCTAATTTTGTGATCTTATCATTCTTTTAAAAACTTCTCTCTAATAAAGATTTTGTTGTTTTGCAAAAAATTATATAAAATATATATATGAGACAATTTTATTTTCAAAATCTTAGAATAATCAGAATTTTTACATATTTAATTTTAGTACTGGGGCTTGTCTTCGGGGGATTAACCGCTAAAACCATAATCGATAAGATCAACTCTGATTCTGAACTTAATTTAAGCCAACAAAACAAACGAATGGAGAATATTGTATCAAATTCTGTGGAAAACTCTTCTGATCCCTGGAGATTGACAAAATTCGGAATTACCCTCTTAAAAAATAACGAGACCAAGCTGGCTATAATTGCTTTAAAAAAAGCAGTAGAACTAGATCCCCTATGGCGCGACAGCCACTGGGCTTTGGCTCAAGCATATTTAGCTTGGAGCAATGAGCTCACCGGCAAGATTAATTCAGATCAAAAACAAGAATGTGAAAAAAGAAAAACGCTTACAAAAGATGCCGTGCAAGCCACCTTGAACATTGACCCCGTGTACTCTCCCGCAAGAGAACTTTTGGCAAAATTGTAATAATATTTTAACTTAGGTTATAATGATAGAAAAGGATGGGGAAGTGTATATAAAAAAATATTATAAACATTTAATTTGCGCATTTATTTTGTTTGTATTTATATTTACGTCAAATCTTAGTGTGTTTGCTGACAATATATTTGATATCAATAAACAGAAAATTGCTTTAACTAACTCAAATGATTTCAGTTTAGCGCTCTTAAATCAAAATAATAATTATTTAGCTCAAGCGAGCAACCCTTCAAGTAATAAAATAATAGAAAAACTTAATATTGGGCTAGGTCTGGATCCGAGCCCTTCAAATGAACAAACAAAAAAGAACATTGTCCAAAGACTTGGAATAAATAACGATTCTTCGAATGATTATATAATAGATCGAATAGGAGGCGCTCTAAATGTTGATCTCAATGCTTCAAAAGAAAAAATAAGAAAAGAAATAAATCTTGTGCTTAATCTTGATGAAAATACATCAGAAGCATCCCTAGCTAGTCAAATAAAAAATGCTTTAAACATTGATGCTGATCCTTTAGATCCTTATCCTACACTAGAAGAGTGCCCCGAACCTTCAACTAATAAAGATGATACACACAATAGCAACAATGAAAATTATCGTAAGTGTTTAGGACTTACAATAATAGCGCCTGAAAAAGGAGTAAATGGAGCTATTATTCCTATAAGCTTCTTGGGAACTTATATGGAATATATTGATAGCGTAGAATATTATATAACAGACCCTAGGTCAGGATGGAATTATCATAAAGGCACAACAAAAACATGGGGAGATCATTTTACAATTTTTAGCTATAGCTGGGATACCAAAGAAGCAGAGACAAATTCCGATACAGAAAATTCAAGCCATACTATTTCTGCAAGACTCTTTCATGAGGATAACCTAGAGTTAACAGTAGAAAGTGATATAAAAATCTTGGATTATGATGACTCAACTGCCAAACAATATGCTGATGGAGCGGAACGGATTCAAGAACATCCATTTTTTGGCGCAATTCTTGGCACCAAAGAAATAAATAATTATTGGTCTGAAAAGATTGGATGTGACAGCGATTGCACAGAAGGCGATACAATAATAAGTAAAGCCCTTAGCGCGGTTGACAACGAAATATTTAAGCTCGATGACTGGTTGGATCTATATTATTTTCTAAATATTAAAGTTGAAAACTTGTGGGGTGAAATAAGAGAAGCAGGAACCGACGATGAAAAAGTAGCTGATCTTTATCTTGAGTATGGAATAGTCGTTGATGTTCTTGGACAAATACAAGAAAGGATTACCTCTCACGGAGGAGTAGAGCCCGGACCAAGTCTGCCTGAAGATGTTCGGGGTTCACCCGTGATATACGGAGTATATCAAGGATTTGAAAAATATAAATACGATCTGGCGAATATTAATCCTGAGGATCTAACAGATTATGACACTTTCTCAAAAAAGCATTTTGATTTACTTGAAAAAATTAAAAATGAGGCAAAACAGTATTTTACTGAGGAACAAGTACAGTATTATCTTGAGCTAAAAAGTAACACTGAATCATCTCCATCTGCGTTATTTGATACTGAAAAAGCTTACGCAGCTGATCCGTTGAGTGCAGTAGTATTTCTTGCTTTCTCGGCTTGGGATTCTTTAATGTTAGGCACAGGAAGAATATCTAAAACAGACTATGCCGTGAGAATGGGATTAAATACAGTTGCCTTAATTGCTCCAGGAGGATTCACAGCTTTAGGCAGACTTGGAGGCAGGGTGTTAACAAAAGGAATTACAAGGAAAATTACACTAAATAAAATTCTACCTAGGATTGAGGGATGGGGGGCAAAACTTATAGGTAACGGAGCGGCAGGTAAATTTGTTTCAAGAGTCCCTTCAGATATAATGAAAAGATTGACTTTGAAGAAGGTTGCTTATGATTTAGCTATAAAGAAGTTTAAAGAAAAATATGAAGGCACTTTTCTTTGGAGGGCAGGATCTTACTTGATCTCTAAGTTACCCTTTATGGGTGCATTTGCGCTCGCAAGGCAGATAGTGTCTAATTTAAAGTGTGAGTATAACGCAGGAAAAACACTAGTAAAATCATTTAACCCCATAAGAGCTGTTATTGTTTATGTCCTTTGCGAAATATCGAGCTGGATGATTTCTGCTGGAGCTTTTATAATCAATTTGTCATTGAATATGTTAAACAAAGCCGCTCAGATAGGATTTGTGCCCCCACTTGCCGTATCTGGTAAACTTGCGATTTCTGGTACAGAAAAAACTAATTTATTTTCTAAAAAAAATATCGTTTTTTTTTCAGAAAAAGCTTATGCCGCTCAAGCAAAAACTATAGTTGAAGGAATAAAAACCGATCGAATAAAGGGGACTTGGGTATTTGCTTTATCTTTTGTCGATATTTTAATAGTAATAGTGATTATTATGATTGCTTTTGCTCAAATTCTAAATATCCCAATAGACAGCTATACCGTAAAAAAGGCATTACCTTCTCTGATACTTGGAATCATTGGGGCAAATCTGAGCTACTTTCTTATTATTGGATTGCTCGATTTATCTTCTGTCTTGAATGTTGAAGTATTAGGTAGAATCGGAGGGAAAGATAAAATGGCTCAAGATTTGGCTGGGCTTATGGGCTATAATCATACCCTCGAAGCAGATATGATTTTATCAGGATCTATCGTAACTGCACTTGCAGCAATAACGCTAACAAACCCTATCACGGCTTTGTTTATATTGTTTGTATTTTTAATAATATATATGGTCCCTGCTTTTTTAATCTTTATACTTGCTCTCCTATTATATTCCCGTATGTATATGTTGTATATTTTAACTATTGTTGCTCCCGGAGCTTTTATTTGTTTAGGCGTGCCTCAATTAAAAAATTATTTTCAAACATGGTGGAAAAATTTAATAAACTGGATATTTATTGCTCCTGTTATTTATTTTCTTTTAGGACTGGCTTCAAAGTTCGGTGAGCTCGCCCCCTTGGTTGCAGACCAAAAGATAGTAGGAGACGCGGAGTCGCTTGATTTAAGTTGGTTAGGCGGATGGATAGTGGGTTTGTTTTTGCTTTGGGCCGCTTTTTACATACCGTTAAAAATGTTAGGTGGTCCAGTAGGAAGCATATTATATAATTTTTCTCAAAAGGTTGGTAGAGGAACCGCCGCAATGGCTACAAAGGGCTTGTCTAACAAGTTTAATAAAAAAAGAACTCAAACAGGTGAAGACAAAAGAGAATTGAATAGATTAAATAAGAAAGAAGAAGACGGTCATGCACTAACCGAACAAGAAAAAAAAAGAAAAACCGAGCTAGAAGGGAAATACATCGGAGGAGAAGGAGGGTTAAATATTATGTCAGGTTTTCAAAATTTGATTGCAGCTCCCGCAGATTATGCAGCCGCTCAAAATGCTTCAGCTGAATATTACAAAAGAAAAGCCGCAGATGAAGCCGTTCGTTCACCCGCTTTTGGAGTTGGTGCAGATGAAAGAATTCGTATAAGAGAAAAAAAACGAGTGGAAATGGATGAATACAAGGATTATGACTTAACAGCTATTGAAAGACAAATGAACCCAGAAGCAAACGGAAGGAGGCTAAGGTCGATAATTAATAAAGATCCTTCTTATTTTTCAGGTCAAAATTGGGACGAAATTCGATCTCAATTGGATGCGGATCAATTCGAAGACGCGTGGAGAAAATATCAAGAGAAAATGAAAGATCCATCCTTAGTTAACGACGAAAACTTCAACAATGGACACCAACGAATGAGCGAAGTTTGGGCAGACGAAGTAATGGGATCAGCAGATAAAGCTGTAAGAACCGGGCAAGAAGCAGGAATAAATGAAGATACTGCCATAAAAGAAAACGTTCTCCAACAGCTTCTTCTTCAAAAAGCCCGTAGCGCTTACAATAGAAGTGGATACATCTTGAGTGATATGTTAGATCCAACCGGAGCTCGGAGCCCTCGAAATCTTAGAAATAATAGAGGTGGTGGAACTGGAGGTGGTGGAACTGGAGGTGGTGGA
>CAZZBO010000003.1:15632-43149 GCA_964652345.1 uncultured Candidatus Saccharibacteria bacterium
GAGGTGGTGGAACTGGAGGTGGTGGAACTGGAGGTGGTGGAGGAGGTAGCCCATATGAAGCAGACGCTAAAGAAATGGGGCTTACTCCCGAAGCCACAGGTCTTCCCCCTGAAGATTGTGCTGATATCTCAGCAAAATTGAACCTTCATCCTGTGTTAGATGAAGATGCGATCGATAGAGCATTAAAACCACACCAAATAAAGTTAGGAGATAATTATGAAAATACCAAAAAAAAAGTTACAGCTTATGGACAAATGCTTCAAAAGACTCAAGATGAAACTCTTTCGAGACTGACAAAAGACAATCTCGGACCAGCAATAGATAGGATTAATGACAAAATTAATAGTGGAATAGAAATTAACCCAAAAAAAGCTTCTCAAGATATAGGAAATGCCATCAAATCAATAGACGCCACTATTGAAATTGGTCAACCACACTTAAAGGGAGATCCTCTTAAACAAGTTCAAAAAGTAATTTCAGATCTAACCCCGGCATCAAAAGTTCAAATAGATACCTTAGCTACGGTTGATCCTGCAAGAATTCGCTCTCAATTAGAAAAATATAAAATCATTATGGATTCTCATTCAGGTATCGGTAATCTAAAGATGGGGGATATTAAAATTAATCCTGAATTAGAACAAAAAGCTAAACTTCATATTAAAACAAAACAAATAGAAAGAGAATTAATGAACATCGACAGACAAATAAGCTATGAAATGAAAAAAGCCGGTCAAAAGATAAATTCGGGATTAGACTCATTTGCCAATACGATAACACAAGGACTTGCCAAACCAGATTTCTTACGCCCACTTCAGACTCATTTGGCGCATACGGCTCGTAGTCAAGGATTACAACTAGGATCTCAGGCCATCGAACTTGCAACAAAAGATTTCGTCTTGGGGTTGAATGAGACTAATAAAAAAAGTGGTTACAAAAATGACAATACCCTGACCCAAACTATCAAATCTGAAATAATAAAAGAACAAGTAATGGAAGCATTAAAAAAACACGCCAAGCAAACACAAGAAGTACCTTCAGTATATAAACCACAAGGATAAATTAAATGAGAGGAGAATATATGGCTACACAAGTACTTTTAGATGAAGAAGCAGAGCCAACTATAACTGTACCCTTAACGAATCCAGAAGGACCAGAGTCTACGGAAAAAAAAACGGCTAAAGAACTTTTTGAAAATAGCTTAGATCGTCTTTTGTTAAGGATGGGAAGCAGAAATGAGCTGGCTGGATCATCTGACTTCATCCGACGAATAGTTTTTTCAAAGGTTGTATTTAAAGATAAACCAGAAGAAGGGGCATGGAAAGAGAGGGGTTTTGACGTTGATAAAATTGTCGCAAGTTGGAAATTTGAACCAACCGAAGATCGAAGTAGCCTTGAAGGAATATTGGAAATATATGATAAAATCGCAACTGAAAACGGTTTAGACATTGAGCACGTAATCGGGCATGAGCTGGGCCACGCTTTAATAGAATCTGGGGTATTGGGAGATCAACAAATACTGTATGAAAGTGTTGCCATAATTCCGATAGAATGTCATTCTGCTTATATTCGAAACAAGGGGCTACCAAGAGAAGATGGTTCTCTTCCACAGCTCAGCAAGGAAGATCTTACCAAAGAAGCAAGCGCAGAGATGTTTGAGGCGTGGACTAGATGCAACGGCACTGTAGAAGATTTTGCTCTTAAATATTTAGAATCAAACAACGTTAATTGGGAAACATATGTTAAATCCCTAGGCATTACAATAGACCCAAGCGATCCAAATAGTTTAACTACACAAACAAATAAAATTATTCAAGATCATTTTCAACCAATTTTCCAATATTTTGAAAATGGACTAAAAAATAAAACAGCAGAGCAACTCCAGCAAGAATACACCAGTTTACTAAAAAGAAAAGCTGGGGAAGATATGGATGCCAATGAAGATTTGTTCGACGATATTGACCTTGGCAATACAGGAATAGAATCCTTAAACACGGAGCTTTCTAACACTTCTGCTCCAAATATTCCGAATAGTTTTGATATGTTAGCGAAGTTTCTTTTTGGTATTTAAAGTGACAAATAATAGCTATCTCACAACTAAATCTTAAAAATATTATTCTAAAATTAGATAGGTCTTAGAATTGATTTCTTGAAATGCAAATTTTTGATATAATAATTTATGTACAGTCCAAATTTTCAATGTCAAATAAAGTAAATTTTTAAATCAATTTTGGCATTGATTGGTTATTTGGTATTTTAATTTACATATTGATAATAAACAGGAGGGGATTTGCAATATAAAGTACCGCAAAATATTGACTTGGAAGACAAAATAGTCGGGCCTTTCACAGCCAAGCAGTTTATATATTTATTGGTAGGTTTTTGTGCAATTTATATCATTGTTCTTATTTTTGGCACGGGCTTTTTCGGAATCATGTTTATTACACCGACCGCTCTTCTTACTATAAGCTTGGTTTTTGTTCGTATCCAAGACAGACCGTTTGAAAAATTTTTAGTGGCAGTTTTTCTCTATATTGCTCGTCCAAAAAGACGACTTTGGGCAAGAAGGGGAGATCCGCCTAATTTAGTGATCAAAAAAACAAAAAAACAAGAGTTCAAGCCAGTAATACGAGAAAGAATAACTAAAAGCACCCTCGAGCAACTATCAAGTAATTTAGATACCAGAGGAAATCAACCAATCTTATCACTAAGGGAGCAGGATAATGCCAAAGCAAACTAAAGCTCAAAAAGATTTAGCCACGACTCAAGAACATATACCTATAGCCACAGTAAGGGATGGTATTGTTGTTTTAAAAAATGGAGGATTACGTGTAATTTTATTGGTCGGAGCGGTTAATTTTTCCTTAAAATCAGAAGAAGAACAAAATTCAATAATTTTTCAATACCAAAGTTTCATAAATTCGCTCACTTTTCCAATCCAAATACTTGTTCAGTCAAGAATTATGGATTTAACAAGTTATTTGCGCTCTTTAAATGAAGAACTTAAAAACCAGACAAATGATCTTTTAATAGATATGACAGAAAGTTATATTGATTTTGTGAGCAATCTTATTCAGGATGCCAGCATTATGAACAAACGTTTTTATGTAATAGTACCGGTTAATCCGATTTCTATCGCACCAAAAGGAAAGGTTCGTATAGCTAATCTAAGCGGAAAAAAAACTCAGGACGTTACTTATTCAGATAAAGACTTTGAACATTACCGTCAACAATTATTAGAACACGCCCAAACTGTAGCAGGCGGTCTGTCTGCAATCGGTTTACAGGTTGCGGTATTAAACACTCAACAAGCGGTAGAGCTCCTATATACATCATACAATCCAGAAGAAGGATTAACAGAAAAGTTGACAGATGTAGATGACTTGCAAGAAAATATAATCAAAGAAGACCCAGCGATTATCCAGCAACAACAAATTGAAAATATTTTTAAACAACGTATTCAAAATATAGAAAAAGACAATCAGAATCAAAACGAAACAGAAGTCAGCTTAAACTTAAAAAAACAAAATCCTCCAATGTTGGATGACGCTACTCAATCAACCACAACAGAACAAGCACCAGAGACAGTCCCAACAAAAGAAACAGAAAACACACAAACGCAGGTTCAAGATCGTTCAGAAAGCCAGCCACCAACCTATCAAGATCCAGCTTCTTCCCATGTGCCACAACCCCAAAATATCATCCCCCAACCTACAGATATTACCCCCACTTCGGCTCTAGAAGCACAAACCCAAATCAACGAAGCTCCTGTAAATCCAGCTCCTTCAAATCAAAATCAAATAAATCCCCAAACGAATCAACAAACCAATCCAAATTAAAATTATGAGCAAAAATCAACAAACGACCAAAAACAACTCGGTAACGCAGAAACAAGATGTTCTGAAAAACAAACAATTAGAAGAGCAAATTCGACAGGGTACAAACTCTTTGCTAGACATTATCGCTCCTGCGGCTCTAGAGTTTTCTCCAACCCATGTTCGACTTGGTAATCTGTTCACAAGATCTTTCTTTGTTTATACCTATCCCCGATATTTAGAAACAAATTGGCTTTCTCAAGTAATCGATTTTGATTTTACAATGGATATCTCAATGTTTGTTTATCCAATGGAATCAAGAGCAGTAATGAGCCAACTAAGAAAAAAGGTGGGACAACTTGAATCAACTGAAAGAATCGAAAGAGAAAAGGGCTTGGTAACTAATCCTGAACTTGAAACAGCTATCGGAGATATCGAGGAGCTAAGAAATACACTCCAAAGAGGTGAATTACGATTGTTTCAGTATGGGCTTTATTTTACTATTTATGCTCCAAATCAAGAAAGTCTGGAACAGATGTCCAAGCAACTTGAATCTACACTTGGGGGGCTTTTGGCATATACCAAACAAGCGCTATTTGAATCCGAACAAGGTCTTTTATCAACATTTCCATTTGCCACAGATGAATTAAATGTTTTACGTAATTTTGACACAACCGCCCTCTCTACAACTTTTCCATTTACTTCTTCTCAACTAACTGGTAATGAAGGAATCTTATATGGCATCAACCAACACAATCGATCTTTAATACTCTTTGATAGATTCAACTTAGACAATGCCAATGCTACTGTTTTTGCTCATGCCGGTGCTGGAAAGTCTTATGCGATAAAACTCGAATCAATTAGATCGCTTATGCTTGGCACCGATGTGATAGTAATTGATCCAGAAAATGAATACAAAGCTATGTGTGACGCCGTTGGTGGTTCTTTTTTAACCCTTTCATTAAATTCCAATACCAGAATTAATCCCTTTGACCTTCCCCCTACAAGTGATGAGACAGATGGAGAGGATGCGTTAAGATCTGCCACAACTCTAGTGCATGGGCTTGTATCTTTGATGGTAGGAGGATTGACACCTGAAGAAGATTCGCTTTTAGATAAAGCAATATATGAAGTATATGCCTTAAAAGATATTACCGCAGATGCAGAAACTCATCAAAACGAACCTCCGTTGATGCAGGATTTGCAAGCAGTATTGGATAATTTTACAGGAGCTGAATCGCTTTCTGCTCGATTACTAAAATATACACAGGGGACATTTTCGGGACTTTTTACAAAGCCAACCAATATCGATCTTTCAAACGGGCTTGTCGTATTCTCCGTAAGAGACCTCGAGGAACAATTACGACCAATCGGAATGTATATGATTTTGCACTACATTTGGAATAAAGTCCGACAAAATTTAAAAAAACGGCTATTGGTTGTTGATGAGGCATGGTGGATGATGCAATATGAAGATTCAGCAAGGTTTCTTTACTCTTTAGTCAAGCGCGCGCGAAAATATTATCTTGGAGTGACTGTAATTTCTCAAGATGTAGAAGATTTCCTGGATTCTAAATATGGTCGTTCGATTATAAACAACTCCTCGCTTCAGATTCTATTAAAACAATCAACGCAAGCGTCCAAAAAGCTAACACAAGTGTTTAATTTGACACAGGGCGAAAGAATGTGGTTGGTGGAATGCGATGTGGGCCAAGGACTGTTTTTTGCAGGACAATCTCACGTAGCTATTCAAATCGTTGCTTCATTCCAAGAAGATCAAGTTATCACCACCAATCCTCAACAAATCTTAATGCAAGAAGAGGAAAAGAAGGAGAATAAAAATGCCTAATCCTAAAAAAAAGCTAGGTTTACTAATCTCTGTTATTGTAGGATGCTTAATTATTGTCGGAGGATTAATTTTTTGGCTAATTTATGGCACCTTAGAAATTCATGATCTACCAAAAACATCCAAAGTATATATCGATGGCGTAGAATATAACGCTGAAGGAATATTTTCAAAAAAACTTATAGTAAAATCTTATAACCTTCAAATTACAGCTGACAACTTTGTTCCTTATAGCGAAAAAATTAAAATCAAAAGCGCTAAACAAAATATCATAAAAGAACCACTAAAGCCGTTTTTACTTTCAAAACCCTTAGCAGACAATGTAACAAATGTGTCAAATTCAACTGACAAAAAATTTTATTATTATATAAGCGATGGAGTGCTATTCAAAGCTGACAAAGACTTAAACACAAAAAAATTAACCGCTAAAACCATGGATAAGGTTAACAATATTTATTGGAGTCCGAATCAAAGTTTAGCAATTACGCTGAAAGAAAACAGTGCCCAACTTTTTGATTTCAAACAATACGATATCTTAAGTCAATCTATTACCCCGTGGCGAAACGACATTAAATCAGCTCTTTGGCTCAACAATGAAAGAATTATATATTATTACGCTCCACCAACTGGAGAAAAAAGCTTGATCTCAACGAACAAAGCTCATGATAATTTAGAGACCTTGCTAGATCTCCGTCAATATACTGAAGACAATGCTGATCTAATTTTAGTTCCTGGATCTGATTTAGATATCTATATTGTTGGAAAAGATGTTCTTGAGTTTAATCTTTCAACTAGACAAATTACTCCAATCACAAATAGTGGAAATATTATTAAAGGAGTTATTTCACCAGATAAAAAATATTTAGCGCTTTTGACTCAAAAAAGTTTAGTATTTTACGACATATTAAATAAGGATATTATTAATACCAATGCCCTACCAACCATACCTCTATTAACCTGGCTCGACAAAAAAGTTTATTTTATTTCAGATGGAAGATTGGCAGTAACTAGCCCAAACGAATCAAATATTGTTTATTTCAATAAAGAACACAATGCGTTGTTAGAAAAAGCGAAACAAGTAGCCAATATAGAAAAATCAATAATTTTTTTAATCGACAACAAACTTTATAAAGTAGAGGTAAAATAAAATGGATAATAACGATTTTTCACAAAATAAAAAAAATACTCAACCCGAATCAGAGCCACAACAAAATCAAACAGAAAATAGCACCAAACAAGAAGAAAAAAATGAAAAAAACACAGAACAAGAAGAAAGCCAAAAAAAGAAATTTTTAAAAAAATTCTTATCAGCAATCATTCAAAGAGAAGGGGAGATAAATAAAAAACGGGTTAGGTGGCCCATAATAGCATTAGCTATAATAATGCTATTTACATCCTTTATCATTATAATTTCTGGGGTTTTGATCTTTGCGGCATTCGGTAATGGGGTATCTGGCAATTCTTTTCAACAACCAGTTTCTAAAAATGACCCAGAAAGAAAAAAATTTATAGATAAATATTTAGGAGAAAACAGCGAAAAACTGAGTACATCAACAGGTATTGCTGGAAAAATGGGTGGAAGTAGTGGAAATTATACATTCAACGATGGAAGTGTAAAGAGTGGGAACGACCTACCAAGATTAAATTTAACATCTGAAAGAGATAAAGAATTTTTAAAAAATGGCGGAACAAGAGAAAATCCTTCACTGCAACCTGATAGGAGAATTTTTGATACTTTAGAGTTTTTGTTAAACGGAAATGAAGAATCAAGAAAAGCAGGGTTTTCAGGATTTAGCTATGTTGAGGTAAGCCACATTGTTTCTGCGTATGAAGACATGCCCATTAACAGAGAAGAAACGGAACGTTCAAATACCGTACCATCAATTTCCGCACATCAAAAGGGTCAAGCTGTGGATATAACCGCATTGGGACTGGTAAAATCAAAATGTTCTTGTGGAGACTTAATTCCTATAAAAATTGCCTGGCAGGATCAACCCCCCGAACAAGAAAAAAGTGCATTGGCTCAAGGTGGTGACAATATTGCCAACAAAGTCAGAGATACGGGCGAGTCAGGAACCTCTTTGGCATCTCTTTCAACCAATCTTTTAGAAGCTGAATTAAATCTTCCAAAGGGAACATTGTCGCAAGGCAACCTACAGTTATCAGCTCAATTTGCAGCTCTTGGTCAGCTTGCTGAAAGCTTAGGATTGCCATCAGATACTTTTGTAGCCACAGAATACAGTGAGCAAGCAAATATTGTTCTTAGAAAAAAAATCGGAGATCAGTTTGGAATTACTCTTAGTAAAACTAAGATTAGCGGAAATGCCGATATCGATAGTTATTTACATAAAATTGCTCAAAATTATACATTTGAGCAACTTGGCATAAGTAAACTATCGGAAAATAGTGACAAAGTCCCAGCGAACCAACAAGATAAGGTCCCAATTTTAACTGCTACCCAAGCACTCGAACAAGGAATGCAAATAGACACATCAATATTAAATTATGATAAAAAAAATGTTGAACAACTTTTGAATGTAGCAGGAGGAAGTGCTTTTACAGAACAATTCCATACTCGTGCACAGCTCTTGGCTAATGGCTTAAATTGGTTAGAAATGGCAAAAAAAGCTGTCACAACCACAATTGAACAAATTGGAAATATTCCCGAAGGTGCTATAACAGAAAACAAAAAAGAACTAGCCATCACTGGTTCAAATGGGACATTTGATACAGATGCCAATACAAAAACAAAAAAACAATCAAAAACACCTTGGTGGGAAAGTGAAAAAGTAATCACTACGATTGCCAAGCAGATGAATATTAACGGCACCGATGAACAATCAAAAAAACAAAAAGAAAATTTAAGTAGAGTATTAAAAAATCCACAAGATGAAGAAGCATTAACGGCTTTAGCAAAATTTCAAGGATTAAAATACTTGGATAAAAATTTTCAACTGCAAAATGGGAGCTCAGAAAAAATTTTAAGCATGGTAGAGGGTACAGCAAAAGATGAAAAGGGAAATAAATTAAATTTCAACCAAAGAATTGAAGAGACAGCAAAAATTCTTGCTGACAATAAAGTATTTTCTAATCTTGAAAAACAATACAAGCTGGAAGATGGAACAATTTCAAAAATCCTTAATTCACAAAACACTGAAGACAAAATGCAAATCATCAAGGATATTGGAGTGCAAAGATTAGCAAATCAATTAAAAATTGATGTTAGAGACTTCAATAAAATTATCAATGCGATCAACCCACCCAAAACCAACATAATCGCTAAAGATTTACCAGGAGAAAGAGAAGTAGACCCCCATAAAAAACTAACTGAGATGTTAGACAGCTCCAAAACTGTAACTAATTATCTATCTAGTTTTGGTATCAAGTCTGAAGAGTTAACTCAATTTATCCTCGGAACTGAACAAGAAAAAATAACAATCGGAAAAAATTTCGCTATTAAGGTTGGTGCAAAACAAATGGGTTTTGATCCAAAAAACATTAGTAGTGTCTCAGATTTGGCAGTTAGCGTTGCAGGAAAAGAGATGGGTCTTTCTACAAATCAGGTATCCATGCTTTACGATATGTGGTTTCCTTCACAAGATCAAAAAGATGCTTTTGATAAAATGACAGACAAACAAAAAGAAGAATTCAAAAACAAAAGAGGTGAAGCCATAGAAGACACACTGTCATCAAGCGGTATTATACAGACACAATTACAACAGTTAGGATTACCAAAAAATACATTAAGAGATTACTTTGATGCCCCCAGTAAAAGAGATGGAGATAAAATTTCAAAAGCAGACGTTCTTTATCGTGACATTGGTCAATTACTCGACAAAAAATTAAGCGCTCCATCTGGTACATTTCAAAAAATTGGAGATATTGTAAATAATCCAATATATGATCGTGGTGATAAAGTAAATTTGGTTACTATCGAATTACTAAAAAGTTATGGAGCGAATGTTTTTGAAAATAAAAATAATCTTCCCTATAAAGCAATGGCTTCATTGTTTACTGGCGCATCCCCTGAAGATATAATCGATCAACAATTTAATGTCGGGCTTAATTTAATAAACAATTCGATGGGACTTGATTTCTTCGATCCAAATGATAAAGAATTGATGAATTGGAACCCAAACGATAAAAGTCAAGATAACGAAAAATTAAAACGTTATAGCCTGCAAAATATGATAAATAATAAAATTCCTGCGGTGGAAGTTTTAGCAAGATCTTCATATGTCACCGCTTTTGAAACAAAAAATAATCTTGAAAAAGGATCGGTAGCTAAAATCATTGACAATAGAAGTGATCCAAAAGCAAGAAGAGAGTTAATAACTAAGGTTGGAGGATCTTATTTAGATAACAGCTTTAAAATCACACTAACAGATGAAGAAAAAAAATTATATCCAAACGGGTTCACAATAGCTGTAATAAACGGACAGGTCACTTCAAAAGAAATGTTTAAAAAAATTTCTGAACAAACATTCTTTTCTGAAGTAAAAGCTAAATTCGGGATAGAAGACAATACTGTGGATATGTTAGAAGTATTATACACGGGGAGATTTCTTGATGAAAAAGCTACTGCCGGTCAGAAAGAATTTGCCGCAAAAATGGTAGCTGGTGATGTGATAGGTACCATGGTAGGAAAAAATCTTGGCTTTACCACAGAAGAAGATATGAAAATGGCTCGTAGTGCAGTAAAAGATGCTATGTACGGAGATTACAGTGGAGTAAGAGAAGTAGGATATGTCTATGGCTTAAATAAATTAGATGGGGCTGCAGGATTACCAGAAGGTACACTAAGAACAGTTTATGATGGCTATACAAAAAACAATTGGACTGGATTTGAAGATGTTGGAGCTAATGCACTAGATAGCACAATTGGAATGCCACAGGGTACTAGTATGGCTTTAAAAGAGGGGTTTATCGATCATAACTGGACGGCAGCAAATGCTATGGTTGGTTCATACATCGGGGGACAGATAGATAAAGCTATTGGAGCACCACCAGGATCATCTTATGGTGCTTATTTGTGGCTTACCACGGGTAATCCTGTAATGTTTGCTATTGCGATTTTAGGCCCCAGTGTGTTTAAAGCTCTAGGTAAGCTTCCTATTTTAGGAGGGTTTGTAGGAGGATTGTTCGGTAGCTGTGGAGATAATGATTGCTATGAAGGTAAAGCAAGGGAAAACGTCCATACTGCAATTGAACAACTATTGCGTGCTCCTATAGAGTATAAACTACCAAATAACAAAGTAATACAGTTAATCACATATAACAAAGAAAGAGATGTAATTCCTTTTTCTGGAGAGGGTAGTCTAGTATATCAAAATTATGGTGAGCCAACACCTCAGGTATATGGCTTATTTGCTATGAAGGAAGCATATCAACAATTACATATAGGATTCTAGTTCTCTCTTTTTAGTCGAAAAATAATTTTTTCTATCAATTGTTTATTAAGCTTCTTATTGATTTTTTGCATTATTTGATTATGTTTCATTCTTAGATAGATCATATTATTTGGATTTTCAACTTCACAATAAAGAGTTTTGTTTTTAAATTTTATAGCACGAAACCCCTCACTGTTCACATTTGCAATAAAAACAATTCTAGCGGCTTCGAGCGAGTCAAAAAGTCCATTTCTTTTTATTCTTTTTCGCATTAAATCATCAAATTTATCCATCTGTTTTTATTATTTTCCATTTATTTGACAAATCTTTTACGTCAGCATTTTGAGCGCAAGTTAATATAACTTGATAATCTTTGATTTCAGCAAAAAAATTTTTTTTTCTATAATCGTCAAGTTCAGATAAAAAGTCATCTAAAATTATTATGGGTTTAAAATTTTCTTTGCACAAAAACTCTGCTTCAATCACTTTTTGGCTTATAAGAACTGAACGCCACTCCCCCCTAGAACCATTTTTTAATAAATTTTTATAGTCAATATTTATTCCCCAATCATCTCGATGAGGGCCATATAACGAAACTCCTGCTAATATTTCCTTATCAATATTTTCTTCAATTTTATTCATTAATCTTTCGGGTGGATTTTTCAACAAAAATTCATAATTTATTTTTTGCTTGGTCTGACTTATAAGCTGATAAACATCAGTTATTCTTTGGTTTGCAAAACTAAACCATTCCCTCCTTATGTCAGTAATAACTTGACTTGATTCTACTAATTTTAAATTCCAAAAGTACAATTCCTCTGGTTTTGCTTGATTGAGCCGAATTTTTTCTAAAATGTGATTTTTAGCTCTTAACACTTTATTTAATTGTTTTAGGGCTATATCGTAATGAATATCTTTTTGACTCAAAAAATTATTTAAATATTTTCTTCGTCCTTGAGGGCTTGATACAAGCTCAATTTGATCAGGAGAAAAAAGAATTACCTTGTAAATATTTGATATTGTTTTTTTAGCTCGCGCAATTTCATTAATAAATACTTTTTTGTGAGTACTTCCAGAGGAAAAATCAACAAAAACTCTAATTTTTTGTTTTTCTCCTAGATTAAGTTCGAGCTTAATTTCAAAATAGGGCTTTTCCCACATCACTAAATCAGTGTCATTGGAGGAGCGCCAACTTTCAAGCTTTGCACAATAATACACTGCCTCTAAGATGTTTGTCTTTCCTGTAGCATTTTTACCAGAAATAACATTATACTTATCAAAAGTAATTTTTTTGTTTTGCCAGTTTCTAAAATTTAATAAACTTATTCCTGATATCATAGTAAAAAAATCAAAATTAATTTCTCCGCTAAAATGAATTTTATATTCATACGATAATAAAAATAAAAATGTAAAATACTAAACTACCTATTTAAATTTTAATTTCTTAAAAATGTTGAATTGGCAATTATCATTTTTGGCTTTAATCGCCAATTTATAAATATATATATATTTATTATTCTTCCATTCTCAGTGGCATAATTATTGATCTATAGTCATTGTTTTTTTCACCCTTAAACATTCCCGGATCAGTACGTTCACTTCCTTCCGCCGGCTTATTGGTAGAGAGTACGACCCTATCTTCTTTTATTTGACTTAAGGCATCAAGCAAATATTTAGTATTAAAGGAAATCTCCATCGGATCACCCTTTGTTTCAGCATTTAGTTTTGCTGTGTTATCTCCTACCTGTGGAGCGATTGCTACCAACTCCAGATTTTTTTCCAAAATTTTTAGTCTAACATTATTTGCAGACTCTCTGGCAAATAAATTTGTTACCTT
Source organism: uncultured Candidatus Saccharibacteria bacterium (assembly GCA_964652345.1). Taxonomy (GTDB): domain Bacteria; phylum Patescibacteriota; class UBA1384; order CAZZBO01; family CAZZBO01; genus CAZZBO01. The sequence continues at coordinate 28,518 of CAZZBO010000003.1, forward strand.
CAGTGCCTGGATTATCTCGTCTTTATTTATCAAACAGGTAGTATGATAACTTTTTGGAATTATCTGTTCATATTCTGGAAATTTGCCTTCTACTAATCTAGATACAATTATCGTTTTCCCAATACCAAACATTACTTGATTGTCGTTTGCATATATTTTAATTTCATCATCTTCTGGCATAATAACCCTTAAAACTTCCAAAATCGTATTTACTGGAACGATAACTGTAGTCATTGTGGAAATTGGTTTATCTACGGTAATTGTCTTTTCTACCAATCTATAACTATCTGTGGCAACTAACTTTGCTTGATAATTTTCAAGTATAAAATTTATTCCTGTTAAAACCGGGCGAGTTTCATCTCTAGATGCCGCAAATGCAACCTGAAACAAACCGTCACGTAATTTTTCAGAAGAAAATACTACCATGGGGCTTCCTTTTATCTCTGGAATAAGAGGAAACTCTGAAGCATCAAGACCATTTAGATGAGCAGTATATCTTTCTGAAGAGAATTTTACTGAGTCTCCTTCTAACTCAATTGTAATTTGATCATCGTTACATGAATTAACAAATTCATTCAATAAACGAGCGGGAATAGTAATAGAACCATCTAATTCAACTTTTCCTGAAATATTTGTTTTTATTCCAAGTTCTAAATCAGTAGCTGAAAAAGTAATTTTTCCATTTTCAGCTTTTAGTAAAATGTTTGAAAGGATAGGCAAAGACCCGCGAGTTGTGGAGATTTTACTCACCAAATTAACACCTTTAGATAAATTTTCCGTTGTACATATAATTTTCATAATTGCTCCTTAGTTATCCACATATTATTAATAAATAATTAATAATTAAATAATAATAGTAATAATAAAGCTTGTGGATTTGTGGAAAAACAGAGGTAGTGTATGTTGATAATATGTGGAAAATAACTGGTTTAATTGGGGATATCTTGTTGATAAAAAAACAAAAAAGGCAATAAATAAAATTATTATTTTTTTATCCACAGTCCGTCTTTATTTATCCACAAGTTATCCACAAGTTATCCACAAGCGGTAATAATTTCTATTGTTTTAATGTGCCGAATTAATTACATTCCAACATAAATAAGCTCTCTAATGCTTGATAAATCACTTTTGATACCTTCATTTCTGGCAGCTCCTTTTGTTATTTTTTCTACACCGTAAATTATTGTAGTGTGATCTTTTCCTCCCATTTCTCTGCCGATTAAAGGATAAGACATATTTAGTTCGTGGCGCAACATATACATTGTTAGTTGTCTAGGATAAACGAGATCTTTTATTCGCTTTTTACCCATTAATTCTTCGCGACTAATATTAAAGAATTTACATACCACCTTTATTATTACATCTGGAGTTGAGCTGTTTTTTTGGCTTTTGTCTACGAGGTCTTTCATTAGTTCTTTAACGGAGCTGATATTTAAATCTTCTTCATAAAGTTGAATATAGCTCATTATTTTTGTGAGAGCTCCCTCGAGTTCTCTGATATTAGAAATTATATTTTGAGCCAAGTACTGTATTACTTCATCTTTTAGTTGAATATTTTTTGCGTTTGCTTTAGCTTTTAAGATTGCAATTCTTGTTTCTAGGTTTGGCGGTTGAATATCCGCCACCATCCCCCATCCGAACCTACTAGATAACCTTCCCTCTAATTCAGGAATTGCCTTCGGCACTCTGTCGGACGTAATTACTATTTGACGATTACTTTGATGTAGGGCGTTGAAAGTATGAAAAAACTCTTCTTGTGTGCCTTCTTTGTGCGACAAAAATTGAATATCATCAACCAGAAAAACATCAATATTTCTGTATTTTTTCTTAAATTCTTTTATTCTACCAGTTGAAATTGAACCAATAAATTCATTGGTGAAATTTTCGCAAGATACATATAGTATTTTCTTATCTGGAAATTTATTTTTTATATCGTTTCCAATTGCCTGAATTAAATGGGTTTTTCCAAGTCCAACACCTCCATAAATAAAAAGAGGGTTATAAAGCTCTCCTGGTTTGTTCGCTACAGCTTGGCTTGTGGCATGCGCCAGACGATTGTTGTTTCCCACCACAAAACTATCAAATATGTGATTAGGGTTGAGATTGGATGAAAATTCTTGTTTTTGTTTTTTATCTGATTTGATTTCATCCAAAGATACGGTGCCAACTGAAACTTTTTTTGGCGCACTTGTTCCAATCTCAACAACGATTTGTTTTAAATTTGGGATATATTTGCCAAGACGCATCACAATTTGGCGACGATATTTATTTTCCAACCATTCTTTAGAAAAACTATTTGGCACCCCTATTACAACGATTCCATCGTTTTCTGCCAAAAGCTTTGTTCCTCTAAACCAAGTCGTAAAATTTGCTTTTGAGATTTCAAGCTCTAATTCGCCTAAAACTTTTTCCCAAAGATCGTTTAAATCCACAGTTCCTCCTATTAGATAATCCTGATGTAGCTAACTTAGCAAAGTTATCCACAGGATGTCAAATATATATATTTGAAATGTGAAGGTCAAAGTTGAAAACTATTATTTAAAATTTAATATACAAAACCATAATAACAAATAATAATTCCCTATTAGTAAAGTGGAGAGCTAGAATCAGGTGTTTGATTTTTTAACTTTAATCATTTATTCTTGCCAACCTTAATTTTTCTGGTATAATTTCATTATATGAAACGAACTTACCAACCAAAAAAAAGAAAAACAAACAGAACACACGGTTTTTTAAATAGAATGAAGACACTAGGGGGAATTGCAGTGCTTAAAAGACGTAGACTAAAAAAGAGATTAAGACTGACTCCTCACAAAAAGGCAAAATAATGAAGTTGGCTAACCTCCGTTTAAAAGACAAGAGGTTAATTGAAAGAATTACTAAAAAAGGACAAAGCTATCGTACTCCTTTAGGGTTGATACGGTTTGTAAAATATCCAAAAAAATGCTTTACGGTTGTAACTTCAAAAAAAAGCATCAAGCTAGCAACTGATCGTAATAGAGCCAAGCGGAGAGTCAGGGCACTTATAGTAAAATCTATTGATCGAATTCCCCATATGGCAATAGTTTTTTATATCAACCCCAATGTGAATAAATTAAAATGGAACATACTTTTTCAAAAGTGGCTTGCCTGCCTCGAAGATTGGCACAAAAAATCATAAGGATTTACCAGAAAACGCTTTCTCCCGACCATGGGTTTATCAGTAAATTTTTTCCTTATGGATATTGTCGTTTTAAACCAACTTGTTCTGAATATGGCTATCAAGCCATAGAAAAATATGGTATTATTAGAGGCACGATACTTGCCCTTTGGCGTATTTTAAGATGTAATCCTTGGAATAAAGGAGGAAAGGACACAGTAAGATAATGACTGCAATTAAAGACCTTTTGAGAGTGGTTTTGTATAAACCACTATATAATGTTTTAGTTTTATTGGTTGTTTTAACACCCGGGCATTCAGTGGGGGTTGCTATAATTTTAATTACCATAATCATTAGAATTATTCTTTATCCTTCAACAAAAAAAGCATTGATAGCCCAGAAAAAAATTAGAAAACTTCAGCCAAAGTTGGAAGAGATTAAACGTACACATAAAGGCGACGCTCAAGCTCAAAATGCGGCTTTAATGGAACTTTATAAGGAGGAAAAAGTTAACCCACTGGGGAGCTGTCTACCTCTGTTAATTCAACTACCGATTTTTTTTATTCTTTATCGGGTATTCTTTAATTATAGTCTTCATGGATTTGATATTGGTTCGCTTTATAGTTTTGTTCCTAGACCAGAAGCGGTAAGTACTCATTTTTTTGGGATTGATTTAGCACATAAAGAGCTTTGGATTTTACCACTGATAACATCGGTTTTGCAATTTTGGCAGTCAAAGCAACTTATGCCAAAAAATAACCCTGATTCAAAAAATGATCCCAGTATGGCAATTACTAAGCAAATGACATATTTTTTTCCTATAATAATATTCTTTACCGCCAGATCCCTGCCTGCCGCTTTGCCACTTTATTGGTCTGCAAATAGTTTATTTTCTATTGTTCAACAGTGGTGGCTTCTGCGTGAAAGCACAGAGGAGTTGGAAGAAAAAATTCAACATCCTGATAAAACCAAGGTAGAAAAAAAAGAAAAAGTAGAGTATAATAAGAAAAAAGATGTAACCATAACTGTAAGAAAAAAGACAAAATAATGACAGAAAAAAAAGATAAAGTATTTCAAAAAATCAATAAAATTACCCAGGTTCTCCTGGATAATTTATCTTTAAAGGCTGATTTTATAATAAAAAAACAAGACACTCACTACCGAATCGATATTGATACAAAAGATGCCCAACTTTTAATAGGATTTAAGGGTCAAACACTGTCTGCCTTTGAGCATTTATTGAGGATTCTCTCAAATGAAAATAAAGATGATGAAAAATCAAATTTTACTCTATCGGTTGATGTTGGAGGATATCGAGCAAAAAGACTGGAAGAATTAATTAGAAAAACAAAAGAAATTGCGTGGAGAGTCAAGCAGGGTGGTAAGCAGGAAATTTTGCCACCAATGAACGCGGCGGAACGAAGGGCAATTCATCAGTTGATTGGAGAGTTGGATGGAGTAACTGGAGAGTCTGAAGGATTTGGTCGCGATCGACGATTGGTCGTTAAGGTTAAAAAATAATTTAGATTTTCTTTTTTCTTGCTATTTCAAAAGAAAAATAAATAAGAGCTAAAGCTGTAACGCCAATAATTGAATATATCCAAAGAGTTGAATTGGTTTTGTTTGTTTGATTGGTTTCTTCAGTCTTTACGCTTGCTAATTCTGTTTTTTCAATAATATTAATTTTAAATTTGGCTTATTGTAAACTCGTAGGGTATTTTTAATTCAAGAGCTTACCTGTAATTTTAAGTTTCTGAGTTAAATTTAATCCTCTATGCGTTCTTAACTTGTCTCGCAAATGAGAAATAAAACCATCAAGCGAATTGGTGGTGTTTGGAACATTTAGTTTAGGATATTTTTAATATGTAAAAAAATAGGGCAAGTTTTGTTTTAAACTTCTGTAAGCTGATCTAACTCGTCTATGGGTGTAAAACTATTAAAAATTTTTTTCTTCCCTCACTTATTTTTTAAAATATTCAGATATAAAATCTATAATTTTCTACTATCGTAAGCCCAGTGTAGCACCACCTGACGTTGTCTCTTGTGGCAACTCCAGTCGCCCGGCATGCAATTATTTTGAATTTGCGCAATATGTCTTTTTATAGCTTTCCATCGTCTAATTTGTCTTATGTCGTCTTCGTGTCGTCTTCCCATATAATACCGACAATACCATTGGAACCATCCACGAGGATCGTCAGGATGAATCCAACCTTTTTCTTGCCATATAGATAATGGCTGACTAGCATTAATTTTAAAATAGTTCAATTCTGGATTCCTTTTTTTTGGTGATAATTTAGCGTTTTTAAACCAATCTGAAGGATATTCTTTTTGACAATCCGTCATATACTTACCTCCAAAGATCCCCATTTCAAGCATTTTTTTGGGTATTAACTCCGGTTTAAAATCAAGATCGAAATTTTTACCTGTCGGCTCGGATAGTTGATAGATATAGTTTGTTTGCATTTTGTCATTTACGATAATCTTTTTCTTCATTTATTACTACTTAAGAATTTCTCTGAACCAAAAAAGTCTTAGAGGGGCGAAGCTGAATGGTGGCAAATTTTTTATATAACTTGTAATTCCATTTGCAGATTATTTCTTTCCGCTTTTTTCGTTGTCTTGAATAAATCAGATCTTTCATCCAACTCTTTTATTCTTTGTTCAGAAATTTTTACGTATTTTTCATTTGCGTCAATTCCAATGTATTTTTTTCCAAGTTTTTTCGCTGCTAATGCCGTTGTTCCACTTCCAACAAATGGGTCAAGCACAATAGCGTTTTTTGAAAAAGCAGAAAGTTTAATTAGATACTCACAGATACTTATTGGTTTTACGGTTTTATGGTCGTTATATTCTCCTTTTTCTTTTTTTGTCGGCTTGGGCAACAAAAATGCTTTGTCTATTAGTTCATTGATGCTTTCTATCGTAAAGACATTTGCTGGATACATATTATCGCCAATTTTTACGTTTGTATTAAACATGCCCACATCATGCTTAAGCATATTGTTTAAATAGGTTTGATCGGTAGGTTTTTGCGCCATTGCGATTGGCTCAAAACAAGATTTTATTTGCGGAGTTTTCCAGCCGTTCAATTTTGCTTTGATTTTTTCTTTTGCCTTTTCATCTATGTTCATTTTGTTAATAAAATGATCAACACCCATCGCCTTAGCTTGGTTTTGTGTATAAAGCCACATAAAAGCGTCACGTATCTCGAAACCTGCATCATCTATTGCGGAAGCCATTCTGTGATAAAGACGGGGGCTGGAAAAAGAAAAGAAAAATCCACCAGGTTTTAAAATCCTAAAAATTTCCTTTGAAATATTTAAATACCAAGTATAAAATCTCTTTCCCTGTTCTCTATCAAACTTCATTCCGGCGGGTAGAGATTTTATTGTGTATTGGTTATTTTGATTCGATACTTTTTCATAATTCCAATCGTTATCTAATTTATCCAAAAAATATGGCGGGTCAGTTAAAACAATATCAATAGAATTATCCTCAATTTGAGGAAGTATTTCCATAGTGTCCGCACAAATAATTTTATTTATGAATTTACTATTTTTCATAGATTATTTTTCTGAATCGGGATTTATTCCTTTAAATTCGTTATATAAGATTTTATAAAGTTTTTGTCTAACATTTTTGTCAAAATTCCTGACAAAATTTGCGTCCGCTAATTTTATAACTCTCCCCTTATCATCATAAACCCACCGATTTCTATCGCCCCTATTACACTTTTGACATTGCGGAATAATATTACCGGCTACAAGTGGTTTATTTGGGTCCATATGGGCTTTTTGTAAGATTGTTTTTGTAGCTGACCAATGAAAATGAGGTTTGTTTTCTTGCGAACCACAAGTAGCGCAACGAAAATTATATTTTACTTTTATCTCATTCCAATTATCGGTTTTCGAAACTCTATGCCCTTTTTTAAATCCAGGGTATGGTTGTTCAAGTGTGTATAGTTGATATGAACCTCTTTCTTACCTTCTATATTCGCTTATCCCCATGGTTCAATTTTATTGGGCGGTGGGGTGGCGGAGAGGGTGGGATTTGAACCCACGATGCCACTGCTGACATAGCGGTTTTCGAAACCGCCGCACTAGGCCACTATGCGACCTCTCCAGAAAAATTTATTTCTACATTAATATTGTATCCTATTAACTGAACAAATTAAAGCTTGCAATAAAAAAATGTTTGTATAAAAATGAATTCATGGCAAATAAAATAAGCGATGACAACTTTACTGTTTTAAATGACAAGTTAGACAACCTGCTTGTTTATATGGATAAACGTTTCGAGCAGGTGGATAAACGTTTCGAGCAGGTGGATAAACGTTTCGAGCAGGTGGATAAACGATTAGAAAAAGTTGAAGGACGTCTTGATCGAATTGAGGATATTTTGGAACGTTTGGCGATTTCAGTTAAACGTCTGGACGAGGAGCGCGTTTTTATGGTTCATCGAATGGATCGCCTTGAGAATAAATTTGAAAAAATAAAATTTAAAGAAAATTAATAATTATCTAATTAGCGCATAAATAAGTCCGGTTAAAAAAGTAAAAATCGCAAGTGTTATAATGTTTGTCATAAAAAGTCCAATGGCGTCTTTTTTCTTGCCGTCAATATAAAGGAGTATGGGCTTTGCCACCATCAAACCCCCAATAACCGTGGCAGACAGCACAAAAAGCATCAATATTATTACTCCCGTAAAAAGATTTTCCCCCATACCAAAAATTTTTTCTCCATTTTGCATTATAAGAGCAACTAAAAAAATATAAACTTCTACCCCTATTGCAGAAAGAATAGATTTTGAAATAATTTCATTATTTTTCATACTTCTCCTTTTAAGTTGAATAGTGCTCTCTTTTTAATATTCTACAATCTAAATATCCTATATAAGGACATATCAATTGATTTGAAAATTTTAAAAACATTATTAGATGTTATAAACCGATAATGATAAGCTTGAATAATTCTATAAATCGATTATTTTGAATGTATGAGCATAGATAGTGCGGAAGGAGAATCCTTAATAAAATCTAAAGAAAACGCCAATATTCATTTTACAGATGAGTCTATTGATGAACTGAAAGAATTTCTTAAGGGAAAAGAGTTTGTTAATATTGACCCAAGTGAAGATTTAGAATCTTCTCTTTTTAAAGTCATTGATAAAGCCGATCAAGAAATTGCTATAGAATTTCATATTGAAAAAGTTCAGCTAGAATATTTAGCCGTTGCATTAGGAATGGGATTACGAGGTTTTTTTGAAGGAAGTTTATTTTTTGATAACCAGGATAAAAATATTTTTTATGATTTTTGTATAATTGTGGCGAAAATTTGCGGAAATATTAGACACAGTCAACTTACCCAAGGATTAGAAAAAATAATAGTTTATGCCACCAGAGAACGGGGTCATTTAAGTATCCGTGTGATAAATCCTACTCCAAGAAATATTCAAGATTCACTTGAAAAAAGTCAAAGCAATTATGGTTCAGAGCTAATAAATATAGATCAAGAGACTCTCGGAGCATCGGCTCACGGTTTTGGACAAATAAAAAATATTATAGAAGGACTGAAAGATAAAGGATTACAAGTACAATTAACGATTAAAAAGATCACCAATGGTCAAGAGTTCTTAGGAGCTGATGTCGAAATTGATTTAATAAATAATAATTAAAAAAGGAGTAAATATGAAAGGATTCATTGAGTTCGTTCGTGAGCAAGGAGTAATGGGGTTGGCTATCGGATTTATCTTAGGTGGGGCAGTGTCAAAGACAGTGTCTGCTCTTGTAGAAGATGTGATTAACCCTATAATTGGACTTGCTTTGGGAAAAGTTGGCAATTTAGCAGGTGCAACATTTCAAATTGGTGATGCTACAGTTGGTTGGGGGCATTTTGTTTCAGTATTAATTGATTTCTTGGTTGTTGCTTTGGTTGTTTATTATGGATTCAAATTGCTTCGTTTAGGTAAGATTGATAAACCAAAAAATAATTAATATAATAATATATCTATTGATAATCGCTACTGGTTTGATATACTAAAAATAGGTTCACCTGCTCTTTTGTCATAAATGTATGTGACAAAACAAATCAAAGCAGGTGAGACGGTAGATGCCTATGAGTATCATCGGTTCCAGCGTGGCCTAGGAGAAAAGAATGGCTCCCTAGCGAGGGCTACGAAATTTGAAAACCCGGACGTAGCTACGCCACAGTTGCGTCCGGGCGTTTTTTATAGAAAACAGCAAGGAGTATTTAAAATTGTTAGTTTGGTTCTATGGAAAATCATCACGTCGAAGACGAACTTAAGCGATTGTCTACACCCGAAAGAGCCAAATCCTCAATTTGGTATTTTAAAACCGGCAAGGGGCTATATGGGGAAGGGGATCGGTTTATTGGCGTTACTGTACCAGACCAAAGGAAGGTGGCAAGAAGATTTAATAATTTGCCAATGAGTGAAGTGTTAAAGCTTTTAAAACAGCCGATCCATGAATATCGCCTGACAGCTCTTTTTATGCTCGTTGAACGCTTTAAGCGGGCAAATGAAAATGAAAAGAAGCAAATTTTTGATCGATATCTAAAACATACAAAATTTATCAACAATTGGGATTTGGTTGATTCAAGCGCTCCTTACATTGTCGGCGTGTATTTACTTGACAAGCCCAAAGAACGAAAAATATTATACAAATTGGCAAAATCACAAAATCTTTGGGAACGAAGAATTGCCATATTGGGGACTTCCGCATTTATTAAAAATAAAGATTTTGACGATACTTTTAAGATTGCGAAAATTTTACTATATGACAAACACGACCTTATTCATAAAGCCGTAGGATGGATGCTTCGCGAAATAGGTAAGCTCGATCAAGAAGCGGAAGAAAAGTTTTTACAAATTTATTATAAGATAATGCCTCGCACGATGCTCCGTTATGCTATTGAAAAATTTTCTCTGGAAAAAAGACAAAGCTTTCTCAAAGGAAAAAAATAAAAAAACCACCGCAAAGATAGCGGTGGCGACGAGAAGATCCGTCATGGCGGATAAATTAAAAAAGTTGTTTTGTGTCAGAGCAATGTGTGTGTCTCGATGAGACGACTCAATCCAAACACGTTCCATCTCTGACATGGCTGGCTGTCGTATTTGAATCGCACAGATAAGTCACGACAGTTGTTCTTTTGAGCGCGATAAATACGCATCATCACTTCCACAGCATCCTTGTTAAACGAACTTATCAAACAAAGATCTATTGTGATATTGCAATCGCGCATTTGGTCATGGATACTCCAAAGCTTTGCTTCAAATGCCGACAATTCAGGGTTTGAACAAATTTCGCCCAGAAAGAGTATCTGAACATTCTGTTGTCGCACCTGAAGAAGGCAGTAAGACAGCTTGGAGGAAAGAGGTACAAATCTATGCCCCGAGATGGGATCTTCTTCGAACCGTGTAGTCATTGTTATCAAACTGCTCCCCTCAAGAGATATTTTTATTATATTATTTTTTTATAAAAACATAAAATATAATTAATAGTTTCTTAAAACAATAATCTAAAATTTCCAAAAAAATTTTCAATACAAAATCTAGCTTGAAATTATATACAAACCTCCAAAAAAAATAAAAAATTTCTATTGTGCAAAACTAATGAACGAGTAGTTGATTTCAAACTATTTTTCAGATCTGTATATTACCTTTAATTTATGATATCTCGATCGAGCGATCGAGTGTCTGAATTTCTACTCCTCCATAGATAAACAAATTATAACACAAAAATAATATTAAAATCCAAATTTTTGTCATTTGAATTTATGCTTACATCGAGGGTTGTTGCTTACTACTTGGCATAGTTTTAAATATTTTCCAATCTTCCCACTCGTAAATCAATTTAAAATTTTTTTGAAAAAAAATATTATTTGTATCTTTTTCTCTAAAGATACTACCTTCTGTGGTTTCAAAAGCAATATATCCAATACCGAAGTCTTCAATCAGCTGTAACGCTTCATTTTCTCCTTGCCAAATTTGATTTATTTCATTTTCTAAGTCTGTGTATTTATAACCGTGCGACCAAAGCCACCCCTGATAACCAATCATATTTTTCCTACCAGAAAAAAGAGAAATTGGGTTGTTGTGATCTGAAGTGGTAAGTATTTGACTATTTTGAGGAATTATTTTTTTTACATTTTTGGCAAAATTCATTTCGTCTTGATAAACCAAAGGAGCGACTTGTTCAAGATTGTATAAAAATCCTAAAAATCCGGGAACTATTAAAATAATCATAAATATAAAAATAAGTATTTTATTGATTTTTGTGAGAATATATGCAACTGCTATTGAAAAAATCATCCAAATTGGCACAAAAAATTTCATATTATCAAAATCATTAGGCTGAAAAATTATCAAATTTGCTAACAGAAATATAATAGTTGAACACATTAGTAAAGTTTTTAAAAATATGTCTAATTTTTTTTTGAATATATAAATTGCGCTTATACAGCCAAGGATTAAAAATAGTCCTGCATTTTTAAACCAAAACCATAACACGTTTTCTTTTAGCGACATCCAGCCAACCTGTAAACGAACAAAATTATATAGATCATTTGCATTTAGCTGCCAGACAAGCTGTGGCAAAGATAAAACGAATAACAAAACAAGAGGGAATATCATCTTTTTTGTGGTTAATTTTTTTAAATTTAATTGAGTTAGGATAAATGAAAAAACCAAAAAAATACCGAACATAAAAATATGTGTATGAGCAAATGGCGTTAATCCTAAAATAGCAAAAATCAAAAAATAGTTTGGTTTATGTTCGTATAATAAAATAAAAATCAAGCATAAAATTGCTAGACCAAATCCAATTCCTCTTTGAGGCATAAGATGACTAGATGTGATGTTTATAAAATGGAGTCCCAATTTTTCCATTTGCGTATAATCTTGAGGAAGTTTTGTGAAAAATTCTAAGATATTGTAATCAAAATTTTTTAAACCTTTTAGAATATATAAAAGTCCATTTTGAGAGCCAAAAAAAATAAAAATCCAAAATCCAAGCCAACCGACAGAGCTGTTCTTAAAAATTCGTAGCGCAAGTCCGTAAAATAGTTGGCTAAAACTCCACAACAATAGGGCTTGAGGAACTATCAATGACATCTGTAAGTTAAATCCCAAACGAAGAAAAATACTTGATGCATAATCTATTAAAAATGGATAGCTTAATTTTGCTTGATACAAAATCGGATAATTGAAATCAAATTTGTCTTGACCTACAAAGTAATTTATAAGCGTAGTATGAAAAGCGAAATCTCCATATGCTGTCCCGCTTGTTAAAAGTGATCCTCCTACTTGGCGCAAACTGATCCAGTAAATAATAAATGAGAAAAAAATAAAAGTTATTCCTGCAAAAGCTGTCCAAGAAATATTTATTCTCTTGGCTTTTTCAAAATCAAAATGATTCTTAGTTTTTATAAATATGGCTAAATTTACCAAAGATAGAATAAAGAAGTTTAAAAGTATTGCGAGTTGGTAGCCGATAAGCCAGTCGAAAATCAAATTTATCCAAGAAGAAAAAAGAAAGCCGACCACTATTGATCCGGATATTTTTTCCCATAATAAAAGCTTGATTTTAAAAAGATTTAAAATTTGCCAACCAAAGAATATTGCTAATATTAAATATAGCCCGCCTATCATAATTTTATTATGGCACAAACTCAGCTAAGTATGCCAATTAATTCTTTTGCGACAAATGAATTCAGACCATTGCCGTATGACTATTTTTTAAGATATTAAAACTCGATCTTAATTTATTAACATTTGTTCAAAAAAATGCCAAACTATAACAATGGACCTTTTAGGGTATACATAGAAATACTTTTTGATTTTTAAGCAATAATATATAATTAGCTCATGAAATCACCAGAAACCTACTCTCCCCCAGAAGAAGAGCTGAATGAACCCTCCAGAGAATATCTTGTAGCTTGCGAGGTTTTAAACATACTTACGGAGAATGGTTATGAAGCATATTTTATCGGTGGGATGGTGCGAGATTTATTACTCGGAAGAGATTCTGCAGACTTTGATCTTGCGACTAACGCTACGCCAGATCAAATTTTGGGATTATTTGCCGAATCCAAACATCCAGATACAAGTGTTGCTTATGGAGTTACCCGAGTTAGCTTAGAAGATTTTGAATTTGAGATAGCCACTTTTCGTAAAGATATTGACACGGGTCAAGGCAGGCATAAAACCAAAGTTGAATTTGCTAATCTCGAAGATGATGTCGAACGGAGAGATTTTACAATCAATGCTCTTGCTTTTGATCCAAAAAATAATACCATTATTGATTATGTTGGTGGCGTAAAAGACATTGAGGATGAGATTATAAGATTTGTAGGTGATCCAAAAAGCAGGATAGAAGAAGATCCTTTGCGACTATTACGAGCAATCAGATTTAAAAACCGTCTCGGTTTTCAATATGATCCAGATACTGAAAAAGCGATTCTTTCCGCTGTTCAAGAAGGATTTTTGGGGCAAATTTCTCAAGATAGATTAAATACTGAGCTCACCAAGATGCTTATTGATCCTTCTCGTGAGATTGCATTTTTTGATTTGGATCGTTATGGTATTTTGGATCTTGTCTTGCCAGAAATTTCGGCTGAAAAACAAGTAGCTCAGCCAGAACAATTTCATGCAGAAGGAGATGTATTTAAACACCAAACCCTTCTTTTAGATAACTTGCCTCAAAATCCTTCGAAAATATTGGTATGGTCAGCTCTTTTGCATGATATTGGCAAACCACTAACCCAAACTTTGCCTAATCCTGAAAATTCTCATGATCGTATTCGTTTTAATGGCCACGCAGAAGTCGGAAGTCGATTGGCTGTTGAGATTTTACATAGATTGCGTTTTTCTCAAAAAGAGATAGAGGCAGTTGAATGGATCATTGCTAATCATATAAATATTACGCAAATTTCAAATAATTCAAAACGTTCAACCCAATTTAGACTTTTTTCTCATCCATATTTTCCTGAGCTTCTGGCCTTATTGGAAGCAGATAGTAAAGCAAGCTTAAGGGCGGGTCCAAATGGCCTTGTACCAGATATGTCTAAATATCAAGAAATCAACGATCTTTATTCTAATTTTTTAAAAATTCCTCAGGAACAAAAGACAAATTTAAAAGAAGCTATCGGTATTGATGGTAAATTTTTAATTACCCATTATGGTCTCAAGCAAGGTCCATTAATTGGTCGGTTACTTCATAGATTGGAAACAATGTATTTAGACGATCCGGATACCGAAATGGAAGCCAAAAAAAATCGTTTACTAAGCTCCGTTGAAGGTTTAATAGAAAAAGAAAAATAAAATCTTCATTAAATCAGATTGTGTATTTATATTGTTTTTTTAATCTTTGATTTCACCCACATGCTCGTGCCAGCGTTTACCGTGTTTTTCCCGCAACTCAAAAAGTTTGTACTCGGAAATTACTTTAGCAATTGATTTTTCAACTTGCGGATACAT
>CAZZBO010000004.1:0-41919 GCA_964652345.1 uncultured Candidatus Saccharibacteria bacterium
TTTTTCTGAATTGATAATACCAGAAGTGTTACCTATGTATCTCAACCTCCGCAGACCCCCGTATCCAAAAATTGGTACACTAAATTCCTGAATCTATAAATAATTGAATAAAATAAAAAATTTGATATTATCTACTTATGAAAGATTGCCTATTTTGTAAAATTATTCAAGGAAAAATAAAAAGCAATCAAAGATATGAAGACGATAAAATATTTGCTTTTGATGATATTAATCCTAAGGCGCCGGTGCATATTCTAATAATTCCTAAAAAGCATATTAAATCAGTAGCAGAATTAAAAGATAAAAATATTGAATTAACAGGAAGATTAATACTAGTGGCAAGAGATCTAGCTACAAAAAACAATTTACTACCAAACGGCTATAGATTGGTATTTAATACCAAAAAACACGCAGGTCAGATAGTTGATCATATCCATCTACACTTGATAGGGGGGAAAATTCTTGGACCAATGGCTTAATAAATTAAAACAAACTACTTTCTATTAAAAAAATAAATAAGTGTTGTTTAAGATAATTTTTTGTGTTAAAATTTAAGATATTAATGAAGGGAAGGTGAATAAATTTTGGAACAACAGAAAAGAAACAGACTAGAGGGTTTTGAAGTATTGTTAAGAAGATATTTCAGAGAAGTACAATCAAGCGGAATTTTAACAGAAGCGAAGAAAAAAAGATTTTTTGAAAAAGACATATCCCGCGCCAAACGAAGAGAATCAGCCAGTCGTAAAAATATCAGACGAAGAATAAAACGAGGATATTAGACTATGACTCTCAAACAAAAAATTGACAGCGACCTAATAAAGGCAATCAAAGACGGAGATGAACTACTCCGTGATACTTTGCGTGGAGTAAAATCCGCAATTTCAAATTGGCAAATCGATAATTTAAAAGACGCTGAAGATCCTGATATAATTTCAATTATTAAATCAGCGGTGAAGCAAAGACGAGAATCTATCACCGGCTTCAATAACGCAAATCGACCAGAGCTAGCTCAAAAAGAAGAAAAAGAAGCAAATATTTTATATGGTTATCTACCAGAACAATTGTCTGATGAAAAAATCAGTTCAGCAATAGATGAAGAGCTCAAAAATCATAATAAAGATATGTCTAGCTTTGGTGAAATAATGAAAAATCTTAAAGAAAAAATTGGAAAACAAGCAGATATGGCAAAAGTTGCAACTATGTTAAAAAAGAAACTTTCATAAATGGCAAAACCAAACAGAGCCTTTTTGTATCTAGTCCTTTTTTTCACAATTATTAATGCTGGAATCTTCATCATTGCCCAAATAATAATTGATATATTAAACTTGAGTCTGATTATTTCAGGATTTTTTATTTTTGGATTAAGTTTATTTTCCGGTGTTGTTATTTCTCTAATAATTTCTACAGCGGCCCCTATATTCAAAGAATATATGGCAACCTATCGTCAATTGTCTAGACTAGATAATCTTTCCCATCCACTTCTCGTAAGACTTGCAGATGAAGCAACGGGCACATATTTCCATAGTTTATCGGTAGCAAACTTAGCTTATCGTGTTGCAAAAGAATTAGACTTGAACACTCTTATGGTTCGAGTAGGGGCATATTTTCACGACATAGGCAAATTAGAAAAACCACAATATTTTATAGAAAACCAACAAAAACAAAATCCCCATGATGAATTAGATCTTGACAAAAGCATAGAAATTATCAGAAACCATATTGAGAAAGGAATCGTATTAGCCAGAGAAGCGGGGCTTCCTCCTGAAATAATAAATTTTATTCCCGAACATGCAGGTACAACCGTAATTGGTTATTTTTATGACTTAGCAAAAGAAAAAAATAAAAAGATAAAAAAAGAAAACTTTCAATACTGTGGACCAAAACCCAAATCTCTTGAAACCGCAATAGTAATGATTGCAGATTCTCTAGAGGCAAAATTACGGCTTTTAACAGATTATTCAAGACAAAATATCAAAACGGTCGTAGATGATGTAATTGAAGATAAAATCAAACAAAATCAATTTTCAAATTTTGATTTTGACGATAAAGATATTCAAGAGCTAAAAACAGCATTCAAAAAAGCTACTCAAGCTCAATATCATAATCGCATTTTATATCCCAAAGATAAAAAGCGGAATCATTTTTTAAAAAAAATTATTCCTAAAAAATAAAAATATGAAAATTTTAATAGATCACAAAAACAGCACAAGAGATATATATCCCCAACAACTAATTGAAAATGAATTAAAGCGATACTTGCGAGAAAAAGCTTCATTCGATACACTGATATTAAGCGTGTGGATGGTAGGGAAAAAAAGAATCCATGCGATCAACAAAAAATACAGAAAAAAAGATGAAATTACTGACATTCTGTCAATTACTGGATTTATTCCGGAGCAAAAAAATATTGTCAATCTGGGTCAAATAATTTTTTGCAACCAAGTTGTCAAAACGCAATCAATTCGTTATTCAAAAACATACGATGATGAATTACGATTATATTTGCGTCATAGCATAGATCATCTTTTAGATGAATATAATAAATGGAGGGCTGATGCCGAAATCTACAATAGTATGCGGTCTTGATATTGGCACTAATAAGATTGCAATTGCCACAGGATTGCAGGATGAATCTGGAATTCAAATTTTAGCTTTAACTCACAGCGAAAATCATGGAATGCGCAAGGGTTCCGTAGTTGATGTAGAGGAGACGGTTTCTGCTCTTTCTGCCACTTTAGAGGAAGCTGAAAAAATGACAGGTTCAGCTATAGGCAATGTTACAGTGGGAATTACAGGACACCATATTTCTTCTCAAAGTTCAAAGGGAGTAATAGCGGTTAGTCGAGGAGATGGGGAAATTTCTTCAATAGATGTTGAAAAAGTAATAGAAGCTGCTAGAGCGGTAGCTCTTCCACCAAACCGAGAGATTATCCATGTTATTCCAAAATTATTTATTGTAGACGGACAAGAAGGATTAAAGGATCCTGTTGGCTTAAGAGGCATAAGACTAGAGGTAGATTCATTAATTATCAATGGATCGAGCAACTCAATAAAAAATATCATAAGAGTCGTTAATCAAGTAGGACTTCAGGTATCAAATCTTGTATTTTCACCATTAGCCGCATCTCGTTCAATTTTAACAAAACAACAAAAAGAATCAGGTTGTTTATTGATAGATATCGGGGCAGGATCGACAGGAATCGTTGTCTTTGAAGAAGGGGATATTCTCCATGCCACAGTATTGCCAATCGGATCTGACCACATCACAAATGATATTGCTATTGGCCTTCGTACATCTTTAGAGGTTGCGGAAAAAATAAAAATTAAATATGGCCATGCAATTCCAGATGAATTAAAAGATAGCGATATGGTAGATCTGGGATTATTTGATAAACGAGAAAATCAAAAAATTTCAAAAAAATATGTAGCTGAAATCATACAAGCACGACTGAATGAATTATTTTCTATGATAACTGACGAACTTCGATCTATTTCAAGAGACGGTTCCCTTCCGGCAGGAGCGATCTTTACTGGTGGTGGATGCCAGTTAAAAGATTTAATAGAGCTTTCAAAAGAAGTCCTTCGCTTGCCTGCGACTATAGGAGTCCCGGGTCTTGAAATTTCTGGTATGGTTGACAAATTAGATAATCCTATTTATTCTACAAGCATCGGATTATTGATGGAGGGACTCACAGAAAATAAAGGTGACATAAGTCAACATGTTGACAGATTGCCATTTTCTGGTGTAATAGATAGAGCAAAAGGACTGTTTCGTCAATTCTTGCCTTAAGGAGGGGTTAGGAGTTTTTAATGGATAAATCAGCCCCAATTGAGACATTTGCAACTATAAAAGTAGCCGGCATCGGTGGATCCGGATGCAATGCTGTAAATAGAATGATATCAGCTAAAGTTAAAGGTATAGAATTTATTGCTATAAATACTGACGCACAAGATTTAAAATTTTCCGATGCTCAAGTAAAAGTGCAAATTGGAAAAGAAACTACGAGAGGATTAGGAGCTGGTGCAGATACGGAAATGGGAAGAAGAAGCGTTGAAGAAGACAAAGATGAAGTTTACGAAGTACTAAAAGGCGCAGACATGGTTTTTGTTACTTGCGGAATGGGCGGAGGAACGGGTACAGGAGCGGCTCCAATAGTTGCATCAATATCTAAAGAACTGGGAGCTCTCACAGTTGCCGTTGTCACAAAACCTTTTTCATTTGAAGGGCTTCGCCGAAAAAAAGTTGCAGAACTTGGAATCGAAGAATTAAGGGATAAAGTAGATACCTTGATTACAATACCAAATGATAGACTCCTTCAAGTGATTGACAAAAAAACATCTCTAAGAGACGCATTTGGGGTCGTTGACGACATTCTTCGTCAAGGAGTGCAGGGAATATCTGATTTAATTACTTTACATGGAATAATTAATGTTGACTTTGCAGATGTTAGAACAATAATGCAAGACACTGGATCAGCGTTAATGGGAATCGGAAGAGCATCCGGTGATAATAGAGCGATAGAAGCTGCTCGCGCAGCAATTGATAGCCCCCTTTTAGAATTATCAGTCGAAGGAGCAAAGGGAATTTTATTCAATATCACAGGCGGTCCGGATATGGGAATGTATGAAATAGACGAAGCCGCAAAGGCAATTACAGAAGCTTCAGATCCTGATGCAAATATCATTTTTGGATCTTTAGTAGATGAAGCAATGCAGGGAGAGATTAAGATCACGGTTATTGCCACAGGATTTGAAACAGAAATTGCAAAAAAAAGTAAACTCCCGACATTAGGATCCGACAAACCCTTTAAAAGCCAGCCAGATACACTAAGACCAATCAATCCCGAGCCAGAAGAAGAGCCAGAAGAAAAATTTGACTTTAGCTCAACAGACGAACCAGAGGAAGAGCTCGATGTTCCGGCATTCATAAGAAGAAAACTAAAATAACTCTTTACAAAATTTCTCTACATTTTATAATTGATATAAATGAAAAAAAATATCATAATTGGAATATTTTTTTTGTTATCAATATCACTATTATCATTATCAATTTATCATCTGAATAATAAAAAGTACAAAGCAGAAGAAATACTAAATAGTTCGATCACGGTTAATACTAATACAGTTGAAAACAATATTAGTGAAGATCTTTTTGGCACAGGCACTATTTGGTCGGGTAGTGGGGGCAAAATTATTAAAAAAACAGTAGACGATGAAAGACGAAATGGATTTGGATTGGATGAATTTATTGTAAATGCCACTAAAAATATACAACCGAAAACTTTAAGATTTACCGCTGACAGTGTTTATAATTGGCGGTCAGGAGTTGGGGAAAATTATGCGCAAACTCAATTCGATGGTTATTCATCTATCAGACCTAAAAGATATATAAATGCAACCGACACCACTTTTAATTCTTACGATTACGGGATAGAAGAATTTTTGTGGTTTGCGGATGAAGTAGGCGCAAAGCCAATTATCCCGATATCTTCTATTTATGGGCTCGATGAACGAGTATTAAACAATGTTCGGATGGATGAAACTTGTGATAACGAATCTAATCCACTGGTATGCGAAAAGTGGAGCTGGGAAGATGTGATAGAAAACTCCCAAAGAGCTGTACAGTCGGCTTCAAATTTAGTCGAATTTTTAAATGGTGAATTTAAGCAAGAATATATTAATAATAATTGGCAACCTACCTACATTTTACTTGGAGATGAACCAAATAGAATAGAAGAAAAATTTGAAGATAAGGAGAACCCGGAACTTATTCATTCTTGGTACTCTTGGGAAAAAGCCCCAGAAGGATATTTTGCATGGTTAAGGTGGTATTTTGCTCAAAAAAGAATGGAGAGAGGAGAAACCTACAATATAGATAAGGATCCCCAGACAAGTGAATTAACTTATTCGGGCAGAGCTTATAATGTCGAATTGTTTGAAATCGGCAACGAAGAATATATCAAAGGACCAACAAGATTAAATAAAATGTATGCGCAACCAAAATTTGCTTCTACTCAAATTGTAAATATATCAAACGCCATGAAGCAAATAGATCCTTCGATCAAAATTGGAGCAAGTGCATGGCTACCAAATACACAAAATTATCCTTGGAATGAGGCCTATCGTTGGAACGGAGGAACAAATAAAATCTCGATAGATACAATTTCGAGGAATTCAACTGGCAAAGTTACAGTTAAAACCAAAACCGCGCATGGATTCAAAAATAAGAATGTTGTAGACCTAAAAGGACTACCACAATCTTCTTTAAATACAAATTCTGATGACTTTTATGAAATTGAAGTTATTGGGGAGTTAAAAAATTCTAATACTTTTACTTTTAACTCAAAAAATACACAACCAATAGAAGAGTCAAGCGGGGATCAAGACAGCTATGCTTATAGCCCTGGATTATTTGGACCAAGTGCTACTATTTCGAAGATAATTACTGGAGAATCAACCAAAATAGTTCTAACAGACCTAAAGGGTTTAAGCTTTGGAATAGGTGATATTATAAGCTTCAGTCAATTGCCTACAGAAATTTCTTATTTAAATAATCTTGACTCTTCAGACCGCAAAATTATTGGCATAACAACAGAGAACGATAATAGTATAATTGAATTATATTTTAATTCTTTCGATAAAGTTTCAATGTATGTTTCAACGGGCACAATAAGCATTCCCTCACCAGCTTTTCAGGCGATAGATCTTCTTAATGTTCATAAATATGTTGCTCCATATTGTAAAGCAAAAAATAATGAAACTTGCCAAAGATGCGATACGATGGAACAAGAATACCTAGATTTGTTTTATGGTGAATCTAACCCTAACGATCCAACAAACAAAAGCCCTAAAGGAGCAGAATGGGCTTTTTCGAATTTAAAAAAACTATACCCAAAACAAATCTCCGTAACTGAATATAATGTCGAATATGGAGTGCAAGGTAATTGCGACGATGACGGAGAAATTTTTAACCAGCAAAAATTAAAATCAGCTCTAGCAATGGCATTATACAACAATGCTTTACTTCGTCAGGGCATTTATTCAGCAAATCACTTTTACTTAAGTCAGTATATAAAAGACACAACAGATGATATAGACCTAATTTCTAAATCTAATTGGCTAACGATATATCAATCGCAAGGCAACTTTCAAACAGATTTTACTCCAACTTATTATACTCTTATGCTCTATAGTAATGCTAAAGGCAAATTATTATCAACTTCAACCAGCGAAGAACCAACTCAAGCAAAAAAAGATCTAATGGATACAGTCGTCACTCAAGATGAAAACAGCAACATTAATATTTTTATCACAAACCCAAGCGCTAATGTAACCAGACTCACATCGATAAACATTCCAGACTATTATCCATTATTAAATGCTCAAGTATATACTCTAAATAGCCAAAACAAAGGCCCCGAAGGGCTTGAAGACAGCAATCTTTACAATACTAATCCTTATGATAATTCTTTTGGACATCGAAATCCAATAAATAAACAAGTTTCTATTGCAGAATCAAATATTACTCAGACTAATAATAAATTTTTTGTAGAAGTTCCTGCTCATTCTTTAGTTTTGGTTAAAATATCTCCAGACAGTCAAGCTCCTCAAGGAAATATTGTAATAAATGAAGGACAGGGAAGCACTAGCAACCAACAAGTTAACTTAACTTGGGATGCACAAGACGACGGTACCGATCAAGAAAATCTTTTATATCAATTTTCTAATGATCAAACTAACTGGACAGAACCAGAAAAAGGAATATATTTTAAAAATTGGAGACTCTCTGACGGTTATGGATTTAAAACTGTGTATTTGAAAATTACAGATAATTCAGGAAAATCAACAATTGTAGACGCAATGATCGAATTTAAAGACAGCTCCCTTCCACCAGTCAATGGATTTAATGACACAACTTTATATGAGCAAAATACCTACTCTAGTAACATTTCAATTTCGGGGAATAAAGCCGATAATGTATCAGCAATTTTTGAAAACAATAAAATTGCTGATTTTTCTGCTCTAAATTGGAATTTATCCTTTGAACCAAAAATAGGAAAACATGATTATTATCTTAACTATATCGCTAACAACAACCAAACGATTACGAAAAAAACTATAAGAATAGATCGACATATTCTGGGAGATATAAATGGAGATGAAAGGGTGGATCTTTTGGATGTATCTATCCTAGCATCAGTCTGGGGGCAAGAAAACAGCGGATGGCCAAATCTAAATCCAGAATATGACAATGTTATAAATTTGTTAGATGTATCAATATTAGCGTCAAAATGGACACAATAGGAGGAAATAATATGAAAAAATATTTAAAACTACTGGAATATACATTATTTTTTATTTGTTTGTTTAATACAAAACAAGTTTTTGGAGCAGGTATATATGCAAATGGAGGAGGTGAAAAGAGAGTAGGAGACATAATTTCAGTCAATGTCAATGCAAGTGGCACAACGTTTGATAGCTTTCAGGGTGTAATCTCTGTTAGTGGACCGGCTACTATCACTTCATTTATTCCAGGAAGTGCAACTTGGCTACCAGGAAAAACACCGGGTAATGGGGTAGAATTCGTAGGATTAACAAGCGCCACCAATAGCCAATCTATTGCTTCAATAAAATTAAAAGCCACTCAAGAAGGAACAGTAACGATAAAAGTTGAAAACGCGAAACTTGCCCTTGCTGGCAGTGTTGTGGGATCTGATACGAGCTCTGTCACATTTAATATTGCAAAAGCTATAATTCCAGCTGGCGCAGTAAAGATTAATTCGTCCTCTCACCCAGATCAAAATGCAAGCTATGAAGAAAAAACAATTATCCTCAATTGGGAAAAATCTTCAGGTGTAAGTGAATTCTCTTACGACTTCAACCAAAGTCCCGACACGATTCCTCCACCTCAATCAAATACTGCCGAAACAACATTAACCAAAACAGTTGAAAATGTCGGAACTTATTATTTTCACATAAGAGCAAAAAATGCCGACGGATGGGGCGGAGCAACTCATTTTAAAATAAATATAAAAGAGCCGGATCCAAAAATTGATGAAAGTTTAAAAAAGCCACTAATAACCGCTATTACAAAAGATGATAGCTTTTCAACTGATATAAATAAAGGTACTGTAAGCGGTATAAAAATTATCGGTACAGGTGAACCCGGATATAAAGTTCTTTTAACTTTAAGTCCATCTCCTGGCGACTTAGCCCTCTCCGCTGATATAGACAAGAATGGAAATTGGGAAATAAAAATAAATCAACTCATTGAATCAGGATATTTTCAAGTTTTTGCCCAAGCTCAGAAAGAAAAAACATTAACTTCAAAAAGCGAACTTACTATGTTTGAAACAGTTTTAAATAATGGGGGAAACGTTTATATACTTACCAAAGACGACCTTTTAAAACAACAAAATGAAACTACTAAAAAAGCCTATCTAATATCAGCTTTGGTTCTAATTTTGCTAATTTTTATAAGCGTCATAGCAATTATTTACAAAAAAAGAAAAACAGCTAAAGTAAATACTTTTGCCGAACAAAGCCAAAATAATTCAAATTATTAATTGTAGATAATTTTTGAAAAAGTATTGACTGGTAGACTATTTTAAAGATCTGTTTTTCAAGTTTATCTTAAACTATATAATTGATACTTCGTTAGTATGTTATCTTTTTTGTAATTATTCTCTTTACCTGTGGATAATTCTATACCTGCAAACGGGTATAGAATATTTATTTGACACGCTATATATAGTAGATGTTAAAGTAAATTATCACTAAATGTAGTAATAATTATCAACCACAGATATGCAATGTCCAAAATGTAAAAAATTTAACACCCAAGTGATAGATTCAAGAACATATTGCCAACTTGTAAAAAGAAGGAGGGTTTGCTTAAAATGCAGTTTTAGATTTACGACACACGAAAAACCGGAAATTCCAAAACTGATAGTAATAAAAAAAGATGGCCACAAAGAACCATACCAAAGAGAAAAAATACAAAATGGAATAACTAAGGCCTGTAAAAAAAGACCTGTAACAAAAGAAAGGATAACAAAAGCGGTAGACAAAATTGAAAATGAAATATTTGATAAAAACTATCAAGAAATAGAATCAAAAATTATCGGAGAAAAAGTGATGAAAACATTGAAAAAAATAGACAAAGTTGCATATTTAAGATTTGTATCCGTATATTATAGCTTTGACAATCTGCAAGCATTTGAAACTGAAATCAACAAACTTAACTAAGGAGGAGTATGGCTAATAGTAAAACCAGAGCAGAAGTCTCAGAAAGAATTTCTGCTTTACCCAAAGTAGAAATTATCATCAAAAAAGAATCTGAAAATGAAAATAAAACAAACCGTTCAGGACTAAAATTCAAAACTTCTTTTTTTAAAAAAGATGTTCACCCTTTTGATGAAATTATATGGGAAAAAAGAAATTCAATAATTAAAGACGAACAGGGCAACATTATTTCAAAACAAGAAGATATTGAAGTGCCAAAATTTTGGTCACAGTTAGCTACAGACATTTTAGTATCAAAATATTTTCGAAAAGCAGGATTGCCACAAAAAAAAGGTGAGAGTTCCCTCAAGCAAGTTATTACCAGAATCACTCGCAGCATAAGAAAAGCAGGGGAAGATCTTGATAATTACTTTGCTTCAAAAGAAGACGGAGATAATTTTGAAAAAGATCTTGTTTGGCTTCTTGTAAACCAAGCAGTTGCATTTAATAGCCCTGTATGGTTTAATGTCGGACTTTTTGAAGAATACAACATAACAGGAACAAACAATGTTCTCTATAGATGGAACTATGAAACGAATCAAGCAGAGCTACAAGAAACCAGCTACAAAAATCCCCAATGTTCAGCATGTTTTATTCAATCTATCGATGACGATTTAATGAGTATCTTTGATCTTATAAAAAATGAAGCAAAATTGTTTAAATTTGGGTCAGGTACAGGTACAAATTTTTCTGCTCTTAGAGGATGTCAAGAGTCTTTATCTGGAGGTGGGACATCTTCAGGGCTTATGAGTTTTTTACAAGTATTCGACAGGGGAGCAGGAGCAACAAAATCAGGCGGGATTACAAGACGGGCGGCAAAGATGGTAATTTTAAATGTTGATCACCCTGAAATTTTTGAATTTGTAAAATGGAAAGCAAGAGAAGAAGAAAAAGCTCGTATCTTGATAGAACATGGCAATTTGCCATCTGATTTTAATGGAGAAGCTTATAGGACAGTATCAGGTCAAAATTCAAATAACTCTGTTAGAGTCTCAGACGATTTTATGCAAGCAATAGAAAAAAACCAAAATTGGCACACAAAAAAAAGAACAAACGGAGAAATAATTGAAGAATTTCCAGCAAAAAAATTAATGGATGAAATAGTTCACTCTGCTTGGATATGCGCAGATCCGGGGATACAATTTGACACCACGATCAATAAATGGCATACATGCAAAGATTCAGGAAGAATTAATGCATCAAATCCTTGTAGCGAATATATGTTTTTAGATGATTCCGCGTGTAATTTAGCTTCAATAAATTTGATAAAATTCATCAGGGAAGACAATTCATTTGATATTGAAAAATTCAAACACGCTGTAAGATTATTTATTACAGCAATGGAAATCATTGTTGCTTATTCAAGCTATCCTACTGCCAAAATCGCTGAAAATAGTTATAAATTTAGACCATTAGGACTCGGATATGCCAATTTGGGAGCTTTATTAATGATCTGGGGGATTCCCTATGATAGCGAACAAGGACAGCTAATAAGCGGGGCTTTAACTGCGATTATGACCGGACATGCTTACGCAGTGTCTGCTGAAATTGCATCAAAAATTGGAACCTTCCAAGAATTCAAGAAAAACAAAAATAGTTTTATGGAAGTAATAAATATGCACCATCAAGCAAGCTACAATTTAAATGAAGACTTAGGACATCTTGATCTTGTTTTGGAAGCAAGACGAAGCTGGGATGAAGCACTAGAACTTGGCAAAAAATATGGCTATCGCAATAGTCAGGTTACAGTACTTGCCCCAACTGGCACCATTGGACTCCTGATGGATTGCGATACTACAGGCATAGAACCCGCTTTTTCTTTGGTTTCATTTAAAAAATTAGCTGGAGGAGGTTCTGTAAAGATTGTAAATCAATCAGTTCCAAAAGCACTCAATACTCTTGGATACGACAAATTACAAACACAAAAAATTGTCGAGTATATAATTGGAACGGGTAATTTTTCTGACGCAAGCGCAATCAACAGCAAAACCTTATCTGAAAAAGGCATCATTAAAAGTGATATTGAAAATATCGAAAAAGATTTAAAAGGCGCTTTCAACTTGAATTACGCATTTAATCAATCAAATATTTCAAAAGAAAGCTTGAAAAATCTTGACATTGATTCATCTGATTTATTAAAAAATGGTTTTAATTTTTTAAACAAAATTGGATTTAGCGAAGAAGAGATCAACTCTTCTAATAAAATTATTTGCGGGCATCTGATGATCGAAGGAAGTCCCGAATTAAAAAACGAGGATTTACCAATATTTGATTGCGCAAATACAAACGGATCTGAAGGAAAACGTTTCATCGATCCTATGGGTCATATAAAAATTATGGCGTCAACACAACCATTTCTTTCAGGGGCAATCTCTAAAACAGTAAATATGCCAAATTCTGCCACTGAAGCAGACATTTTAGAAATTTATATGCAGGCATGGAAGCTTGGACTAAAAGCTATAGCAATATATCGTGATGGTTCAAAAGGATCACAACCACTAAGCTCTAAATCTGACGATGTAACAAAACAACAAATAAAAACAGAAACAAAAATAGTATATATGCCAACAAGAAAACGGTTGCCTGAAGAGAGAAGATCAATTACTCACAAGTTTACCATAGGAAATCATGAAGGATATATTACAGCGGGACTTTACAGCAACGGACAACCTGGGGAGATATTTTTAACTATGAGTAAACAAGGAAGTGTTATAGCTGGACTTGTAAATTCATTTGCCACAGCAATTTCAATTTCTTTGCAATATGGAGTTCCTTTAAAAGTGCTGGTAAACAAATTTATCCATAGTCGATTTGAACCTTCAGGATTTACACATAATCCAAATATACAAGTTGCAAAATCTATTGTCGACTATATTTTTCGTTGGCTCGCTTTGAAATTTTTAAGTTCAGAAGATTTGCAAATCATTGGTATAAATGGAGACATTGCTTCTCCTGAACAAAAAACATTAAACTTAGAAGAAAATAATCAAAAATCCAAAACAATCTCTATAGTAAATCTTTCCGATGAAACAATAGATAATGCCTATACAGAAAAAGTAGATCATATAGAAAGCAAGAATGCTAGCGCAAAAGATTTTTTTGACACATTGTCAGATGCGCCAGCTTGCGACAGTTGCGGAGGAATAATGACCAGAAGCGGAACATGCTATAAATGTATGAACTGTGGGTCTACAAGCGGGTGTAGTTAGTGATTATACGCCACAGATATTCTCATTTCATCATGAAAAAAATCGGGATAAAAAATTGTGATGAGTTCTAAAACGAATATCTTTTAGTATATAATCATCCAAAAATTTATAAACAAAAATTTACTTATAATTTTTTCTAGCAACTAAAAACATCTATGGCAAACAGATTGCAGAATCAGTAAATATAGGATTTAAGATTATTAATTTTGATAAGAAATAATAACAATAATTACTTTTGGCATTTAATTGGTGTTGTATTTATAACTTGATCAATTCTCAAAAGTCCAATATATATGCAATGGATGCAAATCATTGACAAAAATGCTTATCCCTATATAATTTGCTTTATCGGCTTGATTTTTCTCTTGAGCAAGAGATTGATCGGGGCGAAATATAGCACATGAGGTGCAAAATAATGTTAGTTCGCGACGAAGGGGGAAGGTGGGTACATCAACCCACCAAAATTAGCATTCCGGCACGAAAGTGTCAGGGATGTGGCGCGCAGGAGAGGATCAAGCCGTTTGATGGAACGGTAATGATCGCGGCGCGCGCCGGTGCGTACCTGTGTCCAAAATGTGGGGTTCGGAAAGAAGATGAGGAAATTATTTTTCTTTCCGAAAAGAACAGGAGGGAGTATCTAGGTTCTGAGAAGAACCTTGAACAGACAGGAGTAATCTCCTGTCACAAGCTCGCTTAACCGACTCTCGCTGGCGCCGCAAGGCGCCAGTTTCTTTTTTTTTAAAAAACTATTATATTAAAATATAAATATGAAAAATATAAAAACATTTTTGACAACAAATAAAATTTCTTTTTTACAAGATGAAAATATATCTAAACATACATACTACCGAATAGGCGGTAAGGTAAAATATTTTACTATGCCAAAAAATATTGATCAATGCAAAATCTTGATCAAATATTGTTACTCTCTAAAAATCAATTTTTATATTTTAGGTTCTGGCGCTAACATTCTTTTTAACGATGAAGGATTTGATGGAATAATTATTAACTTAGAAAAATATTGCGATATATCGATGGTTGAATCAAATAAAGTTGTAGTTGACGCAGGAGTAAAATTACAATCTTTTATAGACTTTACAATCAAGAAAAACTTAATTGGATATGCCGAGTTAAGCGGGATACCGGGAACGATCGGCGGAAATATTAAAATGAATGCTGGAGCTTTTGATAAAGAAATTTCAAATTATTTGGAATCTATTACTATTCTTGATAAAACAGGCAAGCTTATTAGCAAAACTAAATCAGAAATCGGTTTTGGTTATAGGAATTCAAAAATTTCAGACAATGAACTTATTCTAAACGCAACATTTGTTATTAACAAAACAAGCACCGATCTAACACAAATAAAAGACGAGATACTGGAAAAAAGAAAACAAAAACAACCACTAGAATACCCTTCTTGCGGATCTGTTTTTAAAAAAGCAAGATTAAGACCTCAAAAGCAAACTGATAAAAAAATCGACATCAATCCCTTTATAAAATGGAACGGTATTCCAGCGGGAGTGTTGATTGAAGCCGTAGGATTAAAAGGTTTTAAGTATAAAGGAGCTATGATTTCTACTAAGCATGCAAATTTTATACTTAATACAAATAATGCCAAAGCAAAAGATATAGTATACATAATGAACAAAATAAGGTCTAAAGTATATACCGAACTAGGATATATCCTTGAACCAGAAGTTCAATTAGTAGGAATAAAACTCGACAAAATATAGATATTTATTATCTAAAATTCATCATATGTCAAAATGTGAAACAAATTTTGACATTTAGAATTTGTATGTTATGGTAATTTTGTTAGATTATTTGGTAACGTTGTGAAAATCAACGACGGTCCCGCCACTGTAAGAGAGATTTATTATAGAAACAAGGTTTTTTCAGAGATAGTGCTCTTGAGTCAGAAAACGTAATTTAACTAACTTCGGACGAAAGCAAATTTTTATATGCCAAGATCGTCCATCTTGGTTTTTTTTAAAAGGAGATGTATGAAAAAAAACAATAAAATCATTAAAATTCTTTTATCAATTTTCGCAATTGTCTCCATAACGATAATGTTCAATTATACTATAGAAAAGAAATCCTCACAAAATCAAAATAATAATAAAACTCAACTTGAAAATATTGAAAACAACATTAGTTACGATGGTAAGGAAGGAATAGACGCACTGTCAATTTTAAAAGAAAAATATCCTGTTGAATTTCAAATATCGGAATTTGGCAGTTTTGTAACATCAATTAACGGACAAAGCGCTGAAACAAATAAAAATTTTTGGGCATTTTATGTCAATGGAATGTTAGCAGATAAAGCCGCGGATAAATTTATAACAAAAAATACTGACAAAATTGAATGGAAGTTGGAGGAAATTAAGGAGTTTTAATGGAAATTTTATTAGTAATTTTTTCAGCCCTTACAAGGATTGTCCCCCATCCGTATAACTTTACCGCAATCGGAGCAATAGCTCTTTTTAGCGGAGCTAATTTAAATAGAAAAAATTATTGGATACCTTTTTTAGCTCTTTTTTTAACAGACACCTATTTGGGATTCCACAACACCATGGTATATGTTTATGGATCATTTGCATTGATAATTGCAGTCGGATATTTTATTCGAAAAAAACAAAATATAATCACTTTAACAGGGGCAAGCATACTATCATCAATAATATTCTTTATAGTAACCAACTTTGGAGTTTGGCAATTATGGGGTTCTCTTTATCCACATACTTGGCAAGGACTAATAGCATGCTATATCGCGGGAATTCCATTTTTTAAAAATACATTATTAGGAGATTTGATATATACTGCATTAATTTTTGGAGCATATAATTATTCAATTATAAAATTGAAGCTTTTATCGGTTATTTTGAATACAAAAATGCTTGACAAGAATATACTTCAATAGATATAATAATACTGTATTTGTACCTTTATTTATATACAGGAAGTGATTCTCTTTCTCTGGGAATGGTTTTACCCCTCCTTGACCACTCCCAGAGTACGAGGCTCGCTTCCTGTTTTTTTTATTCAAAATATAAGTTATAATTAAATAATGTTAAAGCTCAAATACAAAAAATTCATAAGAAAGATCAAAAGAGATGCTCCGAAATGGATGGTTTTTTTACCAACAATATTTGCGATTTTTATATTAATTGAAATAATGTATCTACTTAATCTAGAAACTCCGACATATGCTACCAACAAAATAGAGTCTCCTGTTTTGACAAATCCTACTAAAATTAATGAAAAGGATCAAGTATACATAAAATATGAAGAAGAAGTAAAAGTACCGATAATTATGTTTCACTATATTAGAGATGCAGATTCACCTATGTCAAAAATTGGAAAAAATTTAAGTGTATCTCCAAAAAATTTTGAAAATATATTAAAAAAAATTAGCGAAAAAAAATATCATTCGGTAACAATGAATGAGTTTTCGCAAAATAAACTAGAATACAAAAATATTGCCCTTACTTTCGATGACGGATATTTAGATTTTTATACAAATGCTTTCCCCCTATTAAAAAAATATCAAATAAAAGCAACCGTATATGTGATAAAAAATAAAATAAATCAAGATGGATATTTAACTCAAAGTATGATAGACGAACTTACTGAGTCAAATCTTGTAGAAATTGGATCTCATACTCTCAATCATATAAAATTAACTCAAGTCGACAGCACAAAAGAAAAAAATGAAATATTTGAAAGCAGAGGATCGAGTGTTAGTTTTTGTTATCCTATGGGTGACTTCAATGAAAATAGCATTAATTTAGTAAAAGAAGCTGGATACCTAAACGCAACAACTACAAAAAATGGAATTGCCACAAACAAATCTGACAAATTTCAACTACCAAGGATTAGAGCAACAAATGACACAAATATTGAAAGATACCTTGAATAAATCTTACAGCATAAAAATTTTATTTGAAAATGAATTTTATTGGGTTATTGATAAACCTGCAGGATTAATGGTTCATCCAGGTATTTCAAATCAAGAAACACTAACTAACATCTGGCAAGAAAAATTTTTGTCATGGGCAAATCTAGACTGGTCTGATCTTACAAGACCGGGAATAGTTCATCGATTGGACAAAGATACCAGTGGAATAATGCTCATCGCCAAAACTCCTCAATCATTAAACAAACTGAAAAATTTATTTGTATTTAAAAAAATTCAAAAAACCTATAAAACTATAGTAGTGGGGGAATGCAGAGATAAAACGTTTAATGTAAGCGCATCGATTAAAAGAGACGCAAAAAACAAAACAAAACAAAACGGCACTAACTTAGATTTACCTTGGAACAACAAGGCGAGAATATCAAGCACTGATTTTGAATTGATCCGATTATTTGAATATAAAAAGTATATATTATCTGAATTATTTTGTTACCCTGAAAGCGGAAGAATGCATCAGATTAGAGTGCATTTAAAAATGAAAAACTTACCGATTATCGGTGATGAAAAATATTCAAATAAAATATCACGCAAGCTAAATAAAGAACTGGATGTAACTAGACAAATGCTACACGCTCTTAAAATAGAGTTTATAGATCCATGGGACAGTCAATCAAAAAAATTTTTCTGTGAACCACCAGATGATTATTTAAAATTAACTAATATCTTGAATAAAAGCGAAGCCGACAAATCGGCTTCGCAGGGTTAGCTTTATTTTGAGGAAACTCCCGTATCTTCATCATCCTCCCTTAGGTCACCTTTGGTTTCTTGAACTGTCTGACCGGAAGTAAAACCCCAAAATATTACTTCGTTCTCGCGCAGTTGACGCTCTCTAATTAAATCCATAATCCTTTGAATATAATCCAACTGACTTCCCCCTTTAAGTTTGATAATTTTATTATACTAAAATTAAGTCACATTTAATAATCCACCAAATGTAAATTTTTTATAATTTTCTGACAGAAATATTATTCTTCAGAAAACTTAAATTTAGCTATAGAGATCGTTAAAGCTATCGCAATCCATACTAAAACAATAATTAAATTTTTCGGATCAGAAATTGGAGACATTCCGTCAATCGTAACATTACGAATCATTCTAAGAAGGGGAGCGAGAGGAATATACTGCACGACCGAAAAGAACCACTTAGGAAGTGCGTCAAGCGGAAAAAATACTCCTCCCAAAAACATCATGGGTATAGTAATTACTGTAGCCATACCTTCCGCGGCCTCTGTTGTTTTTGACAGAGCTGATACGACAAACCCGATTGATAAAAATAAAATTGCCCCAAGAAGTGCAAGAAGGTAAATTACAAATATATTTCCGTAAATATGCGCATGAAATCCATAAATTCCCACGAGCAAAAGAAGACTGACTTGAATCATATTTAATACAACGCTTGAAACTACTTCTGAAACAATAAACATCCAACCGGGCAGGGGAGTGGTAGTAATTCTTTTTAATATTTTTTCATCTCGATATTTTGCGATTCTTACCGCAATTCCTTGTATCGCAGAGTTCATAAGTGATAACCCTATCAGTCCCGCTAAAATAAAATCAAAATAACTGACTTTATTTGAAGTCGAAGATTCCTGTTTTATATTGTAAAGTGGTTTTCCTCCTTGTGCCTGTAAGGTCGCATTAGCCAAAATCTTATCAATGATTCCAACTACGATTGAACTTGATTGAGTATAACTTGGATCCGAAATCACTATCAAATCCACTGAAGCATTCGGATCGGGAGCAGGCAAATTATTTAAACCATTGGTCATTGCGCCAAAATTTTGAGGAATTTCTATAGCTGTTACGATTTGATTTGCTTTTAGCATTTTTTTTGCCTCATCCATATCCTTTGGACTCTTGATCTTAAATGCCTCATTTTCGATAAATGTTTTTTCTATCATTTTAGCCAAATCAGTTTCTGAATGATTAATAATCCCAATGGTGCCAGCAGATATCGTATCTCTTCCAAAAAAAGATCCAAAAATAAAAGCAAACAAAAGAGGGAATACCAAGCTCCAAAAAAGCGCCTGCTTATTTCTAAACAATTGTTTTAATGATGAAATTGTCAGTCTAATCAACATCTGATTCCTCTTCTACATCTTCAATATTTTTTCCTGTTAATTCTATAAATACATCTTCAAGCTTGGCTCTTCCCACGGTTAGAGTCTCTGGATCGAGCGATTTTATTAAATCAACTACTACAAATAAATTTTTTGCATCTTCAAGACGGGCTTCAAAATGATTTTGTTTTCCTCCAACATTTTCAAGCTTTGTATAAATTTTTATTTTATCAATAATTTTTTTATCAATTTTTCGAGAAAAGAAATCCAACTTGTAAGGATGCTTTGCTTGTTCGATTAATTTATGCGTCTCATTCATAGCGACAATTTTACCATTCACCATAATTGCAACATAATCACACAATATTTCCGCTTCTTCTAAATAATGCGTTGTCAACACTACTGTCTTTCCGCTATTTTTTATCTTAGAAATTATATCCCATAATCTTCTTCGAGAAACAGGGTCAAGCCCTGTAGTGGGTTCATCCAAAAATACGACCTCCGGATCATTAACCAAACTTGCCACAATTGAAAAACGTTGTTTTTGACCTCCAGAAAGTTGCTTGACAAAATTTTTTGACTTTTCTTCCAATTCAACCATCTTCAAAAGCTCGATTGGATCTGCTGATTTGTTATAAAATGAACCAAATAATTCTAAAATTTCTTTTAAATTCAGATATTCAAAGTAAGCTGAAGATTGAAGCTGAACACCGATACGGTCTTTGATTTTTGCAATATTTTTTGTCGTATCTAGCTCAAATACTTTAATTTTTCCGCTTGTCGGTTTGCGCAATCCCTCTATCATTTCTAAAGTAGTAGTTTTTCCAGCTCCATTTTCTCCCAATAGCCCGAAAATTTCACCTTTTCTAACTTCAAAATTGATATTGTCAACAGCAGTAAAATTATGATATTTTTTTGTAAGATTTTTTACTTCAATGACTTTTTTCATTACTGTATAAGGATACCAAAGGTATTAAGCATGTCAAGCAGAGTTGACTATTTGTGCTATAATAATATTAGGAGGACGATGGAAGAAGAAGAAACAAAAAAAGATTGCAATTGCTCTGAAGAAAATTGTTCTTGTGATTCAGAGTGCGATTGTAAAGATGATCCAAAATGCGATTGTAAAGAATGCAAGTCAATTAAAAAAATATTCAAACTAGCATAATAAAATGGCTCTTGCGAATTTTTTTGGTGCTAAAATCCATAAATGATTACCTTATAATGATTAAAAAACGATTAAGAAACTAAATACATATTTAAGAGTATAAGCACTTTTCAAGGTGAGGGTTTATCTGAAAAATATGTTATATTATAAATATGAGCCCTGAATTATTAATCGATCCGAATAACAAATCCGCAGCTAAGTCACCTGAAAGAGAATTTTCTCTCTCAAATCCAATTTTGATAAATCGAGACGAACTACTATCTTTAATGGAAAACGCACATTATGTTCCAAAAGGTAAGATAGAAGAAGTTAGACCAGAAGTTGGGTCACACTCAAATGATGTATTATTAATAGAATGTGTATCGAACAAAGCAACTGAACATACTAAAAAATCCTCTAATATCATTAGATTTTTTACTATCTATTATGAAGATAAGCCATTTTTAGCGATATTTAAACCTAAACAAGGAGAATCAAACTATATGTTGGGTAGTTATAATATTAGTAATATGTTTTTAAGAGAGGTAGCGGCTTACGAAGTTGATTATCTGGGAAAAATGGGGGTTGTTCCTCCTACGGTTATAAAAGAAATTGAAATAGATGATAGAGCAGAGATTGGTTCTTTGCAATTTTTTATTCCGCCTGCTTTAGCAGATATTCCCAAACTAGTGCCTGAATTATCGTGGGAAAAACTAGCCCAAAGTTCCAGTTTTCGTAGAATGGCAATTTTAGATAGACTTATTATAAACTGTGATCGTAATGATACAAATATATTAGCTTATACAAATGGAGAAAATGGATGTTTTGGTATAGATCATGGCACTTCTTTCTGTTCAACTAAAAAAAATGATGTTCGCATCCCTACAAAATATTTCATGGATCATCCCGAAGAAGCTACGCTTCGTGCTGAAGAAAGAGAAATGCTCATAAAAATGCTCAAAGGTAAAGAACAATTTATTCAAAATATGAAAATAAAAGGATTAGATCACTTATTTGTAGCACAACCTGAAGATATGTTCGAAGTAATAAACTTAATGTTGCAAAACAATAATTTTTTAATTCCATTTAAAATTTACAGATGAACAAATTAATTATACTAAGTGGGATGTCTGGAGTGGGCAAGGATACGGTTGCGAAAATATTGCTCAAAAACAACTCCAATATCAAAAAAATAAAAACATACACCACAAGAAAACCAAGAATTGAGGCAGATCAAAAAACAGATTCTGCATATCACTTTGTTAACAAAACCAAATTTGAGCAATTAATAAAAAAAGACAAATTTTTGGAATGGGCGAAAGTGCATCGTTATTATTACGGCTCGCCTCAAGCTGAAGTAGAAAAAATCTGGAAAGAAAAAAATATTCCACTATTAATAATCGACGTACAGGGCTTTAAAATAATAAAGAAAAAAATGCCCAATCAAACAATTTCTATTTTTTTACAGTTTGATCCCCAGACATCGCTTCGTGAAAGACTTTTAAAAAGACAACCGAATATCACAGATGCGGAGATCAAGAGCAGGGAAGAGTCGGCCAAAAAAGAAGCCAACTATGCAAATTTTTATGATTATAAGATAGTCAATCTTGAAGGAAAGCCAGAATTTTCAGCAGAAAAAATTAAGAAAATTATAAACAGGTTAAATTTCTAAGTTTGTTTTTAATCTATAATCGATCTAGTAATCAGCCATTAGAATTCATTATTTTATATTTTTAGGGTGGACGGGTATTGACAAGATATTTGATTTCTGATATAATTTCGATTATTAGAGTAATGAAGTTTAATAAAGAGTTTTTTGTTCGTGGTTGTAACTAAAATATTAGTTTTAGCCACGAGCAAAAGCTCAAAAGATTAGGCTGGGTTCAATTGACCAGTCTGATCCGCGGACTCGGCGGCGGGATCATTAGGATCACGTATGGCTCTGCTGTGGGAGCTATAAAGCGGAGGATACTCCGTGAAAAAAAAGAGAGTCATCTTCGATCGTTCGGACTGGATTGAAGTTGACTGGAAAGGGGAGTAACAGTCCTATCTCCCCAAAACACAGAGCTGGAGCCTCGCTGAAAGCCTTACGTTCACCTTTGAGGTGAAGCTGGCTATCAGTCGGAAAGACCACAGTTCAGTGCTTCTCTATCGAGAGAACCACACTGAGCAAGAGTTGGTTTTACGACTCCCGCTATTGGGAGCGAGGCACATTTTACACATCCCCCACGGTTACGTGGGGGATTTTCGTAATTAAAAATATGAATCTCACACAACACTACTAGTCATCATACATACATTATTGAAAAAATGATTAATTCTAGCTAAAATATAAACACATTAAAAAAATACAAAGGAGATATTATGAAAATAGTAATTATGGCAGGAGGATCGGGGACTAGGCTTTGGCCAATGAGCCGTAAGTCTAAACCAAAACAACTCCAAAAACTTATCAGTAATAAAACATTGCTTGAAGATACTTTTGAAAGAGCAGAAAAAATTGTCAAAAAAGACGATATTTATATTTCAACTACAGAAAATTATTTTGATGCAACAGCAAAAATATTAAAAGGTATAAAACCCGACCATTTTATTGTCGAAACTGCAAGTAAAAATACAGGGCCCGCAATCGGATTAGTGACAGCGCTTTTTCATCAAAAAAATAAAGATGAAATTATTGCATCCATCGCATCCGATCATGTAATTGCCAAGCCGGACGCATTCAAAGAGGCGATAGAAGTTGCCGAAAAAATTGTAAAAAAATATCCAAACAAATTGGTAATCATCGGAATCAATCCCACTATGCCGGAAACAGGTTATGGATATATTAAAATGAATGGACTATTTGAAACGATCGGCAAAACACAAGTTTTTACTGTTGAAGAATTTGTAGAAAAACCCAATCTAGCTACAGCCGAAAAATATATTTCCAAATGGCAATACTTATGGAACGCGTCATATTTTATTTACAGAGCTGATACAATGATGAAATTATTTAAAAAATTTCAACCAAAAATTTACGCACTATTAATAGAAATTCAAAAAGAATTTCAAAACAAAGAAATCGATCATTACAAAATAAAAGAATTATATACCCAGATGCCGGAAGGAGCTATTGATACGGAAATAACAGAAAAAGCAACCGATGTCGTAGTAATTCCAGCAGATCTTGGCTGGAGCGATGTGGGAAGCTGGGGCAGTTTGCATGATGTTCTATCGGGAATTACAGGTCACAGTGTTATCACAAAGGGTCATCATATCGGGATAGAAGATGAAAATATCTTGGTTTATTCTGGTGAAAAAATGATCGCCACAGTCGGATTGAAAAACACAGTAATAATAGACACTCCTGATGTAACTTTTGTTTGCGACAAAAACAAAAGCCAAGATATAAAAAAATTGATCAATAAACTAAAAGAAGAGGGAAAGCACCTATATTTATAAATGACAAAATCCCAATGTCATATGTAAATCAAATCCAAAATATCAAAATAGAAGAACAAAAAGATTCAATGCAAGAGTTACGACTATTTTAAACTTTTATCTTTACACTAGAATTTTATTTGACAAATACCGAGCATATCTGATATTTATATAAGAGAAATGAATTGGTTTAAAAAAATCAACTGGATTTTAGTTTTGATAATCATTGTTATTATCATGGCTGTTTATATTGATCAACCCAATGATCCAAGGATTGATATGCTTGGCATAAAAAAAACTTTTAAAGTAGTACAAGGTCTTGATTTAAAGGGAGGAACACAGTTAACTTTTGAGCTTGATCTGTCCAAGACTCCAAAAGATCAACAAGGGCAGGCGATAGAGTCTGTAAAAAATGTTCTTGAACGAAGGATTAATGCTCTCGGCACAACAGAACCTGTCATTCAAACAGCAAAAATTGGATTAAAAGAAGCAGTAAAAGTCGAACTACCAGGTGTTACAAATACCGAAGATGCTTTAAAAACAATAGGCAAAACAGCTCTTTTAGAATTCAAAGAACAAGATCCTAACGTTGCAACTGAATTTACTCAAACAGACTCTATGGCTGGTTGGAAATCAACAGAACTTACAGGAGCACAATTGAAAAGAGCAACCACTGAATTTGATCCCCAGACAAACCAACCGATTATAGGAATTGAATTCAACGATGAAGGTAAAAAATTATTTGGCGAAATTACTGCCAGAAACATTAATAAACCGATAGCAATTTTTCTCGACGATCAATTGCTTTCATCTCCAAATGTAAATGAAGCAATTACAGGTGGAAGCGCAGTAATCCAGGGTCAATTCACATTGGAAGAAGTTAAAAAAAATGTCAATCTGTTAAATTCGGGAGCATTGCCAGTTCCTCTCACTTTGTCGGAACAAAGAACTATCGGAGCCACTCTCGGAGATGAATCAGTAAAAAAAAGTATTACTGCAGGATTGATTGGACTTTTGTCTGTTGCTATTTTTATGATAATTTATTACAGATTTCTAGGTATAGTAGCAGTTGTGGCGCTTACAATTTACACATTAATATCACTTGCAATTTTTAAATTTATCCCCGTGACTTTAACTCTTTCTGGAATCGCAGGATTTATTTTATCAATAGGAATGGCGGTTGATGCAAATATTTTGATATTTGAACGAATGAAAGAGGAATTGAGGGCAAGGAAAAGTATTTTACAGGCGCTAGACGAAGGATTCAAACGAGCTTGGAGTTCTATACGAGATTCAAATGTCTCATCGATAATCACAGCTCTTATACTTTTATATATGACGACTGGTTCGGTTAGAGGGTTTGCATTAACTCTTCTGATAGGAATAATCGTATCCATGTTTAGCGCAATTACGGTATCACGTACGCTTTTGAATTTGCTTGCGCATTCCGGTGTAAGCCAATGGTTGAGAGCGGGAATTAAGTTGCCAAAGGAGAAGGAAGTATGAATTTTATTAAAACAAAATGGATCTGGGTAGGATTCTCAGGAATTTTAATAATTTTGTCAATTTTAGCTATTTTGTTTTATAAAATTCCACTAGGAATTGATTTTGCAGGAGGCACAGACTTTGAATTTAAAATCGAAAGCGATATTCAAAAAATAGCAGTTGAAGAGAAACTGAAAGAAGCTGAAGTAAAAAATATAAATTTACGTATCTTGGAACAGGGGAGTGGGGGAGTGACTTTTTCCTTAAAATCTGAAGAAATACCCCCAGAAAAAGTCAAAGTAATCAGTGAGAAATTGGGGGAATTGGGTAAATTTTCAGAAATCAAACGAGAGACCGTGGGACCAGCGGTATCCAAAGATTTAACCAGAAAGGCTGTAATTGCCATAATTTTAGCTTCTATAATGATAATTATATATATAGCTTGGTCATTCAGATCTGTCCCAAAACCTGCCAGCTCTTGGAATTTCGGAACAACAGCAGTAATTGCGCTACTGCACGACCTGATAATTGCATCCGGAGCAATGGCAATTTATGGCCATTTTTACGGATTTGAAATAGATAGTTTATTTATTACGGCAATGTTGACAATTATGGGCTTCTCGGTTCATGATACTATTGTAGTGTTTGATAGATTCAGAGAAAATTTACGTCATTCCCCTTCCTTATCTTTTTCTGAAAATGTAAATAATGCAATTATTCAAACAATAACAAGATCTCTAAACACATCTTTAACTGTAATTATCACTCTTTTAGCTTTAACTATATTTGGAGGCGAATCTACATATAAATTTACTCTGACTCTTATAATCGGAATTTTTATTGGAACCTATAGTTCAATATTTGTCGCAACAACTTTGTTAGTTTTATTTGATGACTATAAAAAAAATAAAATTACAAAAAACAAAAAATTAATTGAAGCATAATTTG
The DNA here is from genome assembly GCA_964652345.1 of uncultured Candidatus Saccharibacteria bacterium. GTDB lineage: Bacteria > Patescibacteriota > UBA1384 > CAZZBO01 > CAZZBO01 > CAZZBO01. Next base: position 26,536 of record CAZZBO010000004.1, read on the forward strand.
TTTAAAGTGTATAAAATATCATTTAAAAGCAAAAAAATCGATCTGAGGGCTTTTGTGGCTTTTTTATCTATTGAGAAATTAAAGTATTGAGCAAGGAGGAATTTATGTGGTATATTATTTTAGGTCTTATTTTAGGGGTAGCGGTAGGTTCGGTAACTCAACTGTCAATACCTCTAGACTGGGCACGTTATACAGCGGTTGGGATTGTAGCAATTTTAGATTCCGTGTTTGGAGCAATAAGAAGCGATTTACAGAACAAATATAATGTTACTATTTTTATATCAGGTTTAATTACCAATATAATTGTAGCTGCAGGAATTACTATCTTAGGAGATAAATTAGGCATAGATTTATATTTGGCTGTAATCGTCGCATTTACAATTCGTATCTTATCAAATCTTGGAACAATCAGATATGGTTTTTTGACTAGATTTATAGGGCATAAAGAAGTTAAAAAACAGATAGAAAATAACACAGCTAATAATTAAAAGAATAAACCTGTTAAATTAGGCAGGGGAGAGATAGTAAATTTAAAGTTTTAATATTGAAGTATAAAATTAATATTTATATGGCTGATAACTCAGAAAAAAGTATTTATTTGCGTCGTAAAATGTATATTGTGCGTCTTAATATGTTTGTTTCAAATGATAGATTTCAACATATTTTAAACTATGAAATTTGTTTTGAATTTTTTGTTTTGCACAAATTGTTCCCCACTTTTTTTTGTAAAAAAAATAAAAAATATTACGAAAAAGTGAAAATTGACCACTCCCCCAGTAACTTCTCCCCTATTTTTCATTTTCAAACCAGTTACAAACCTGTAAAATTGCCACTCCCCCACTAATTACTTCTTTAAATTAGAGAATATTTTATTTTTTATATTAAAATTGCACCGTTTTGCCATCTTCCAATTCTTCAAAGTCATCTAGCCCATGATAAATCTTATTATTTAGCGAATCCATTGATTCCTCCGGTGTTATTATAAACCGTCTTGTTTGCTTACCGTCTATAATCGGATTTTCTTCTGTCACAGCCGGATATTTTTCCACTAACTGTTCTGTTTCTAATTTTATTTTTCCTTCCTCTCCCCTTTTCTGATAATTATTCGTTGATATTTCTTCTATTTCTCCGGCTGTAATCGTAGCAGGAGGTGGTAATTTTGGTATTTCACTAATTTTTTCATTTGATAGTGGCAGTTCTTTTTTTGTAATCTTGTTTATTTCTGAATTAATTTTTTCTTGATCTTCACTTGATTTGTTTGAATGTTCTTCGTAGGTTTTACTCTCTGCACCAAGTCCCTGATACCATATATTTCCCTCTACATCTTTAAATCGTTCGTACTTCGGCTTTACTGTACCCGCAGTACCCGGTTCAGGTGGTTCGGATTGAATTCTAGTCCAATCCATAATTTCTTGTTCTACTATACTCTTCGATCGAGTATAATACTGTCTTGAACTATTGATAATTCTATCTCGAAGATTGTACCTCTCTTCAATAGGAGGTAATGTGATTGCAGAAAATGCAGGACGAGTTACTCCGTCTATAGCCATTTTTAAATACACATTGTAATTTGCCAAATTTACCAAGTCATTTGCAGTAAAAACTGGCTCCATTTCTTTTTCTAGTAAACTGGCATCAGTTGCTCCTACTCTGAAAACAGCCATTGTCCCAACATTTCCAAAAATTGCATCTGTAACAGTTTCAGATAGTTGAGCGGTGTATTGATTTGTCATAATTAAATTCAAATGATATTTTCTAGCTTCAGATAATATTACCGCAAAAGAATCTGTAGCAAAGTTTTGAAACTCATCAACATAGAGATAAAAATCTCGTCTCCGTTCTTCAGGTATGTTCGCTCTGCGCATTGCCGCTAATTGAATTTTTGTGATAAGCATTGAACCCAAAAGAGCGGAATTGTCTTCACCTATCTTCCCTACTGAAAGATCGACCAATAAAATTTTCCCTTGATTCATTGCATCTTCAATGCTAAATGTAGACTTAGGTTGCCCTACAATATTTCTAATCATAGGTGTAGATAAAAATTGTCCAACTTTATTCTGAATCGAAGAAATTGCTTCCATACGAAACTTGGGATCATATTTGTCATATTCATTAATAAAAAAGTCTTTTACAACTGGATCTTTAATATGATCTTCAACTTTTGTACGAAAATTTTTATCTATAAGAATCTTCATCACACCCAGTAAGGTGGCATCGGGATAATCCATCAATGCCAATATCGAGTTTCTTAATATATATTCGAGTCGAGGTCCCCATGATTCTCCAAATATTTTTTTGAAAACACCTACCGCTCCAGAAGCAACGATTGGTTTTAAATCAGGATCTACGCTCTCCAAAAGATTAAAACCTATAGTATGGTCTTTGTCGGCGGGATTAAAATACACCACGTCTTTCACTCTGTGTTCGGGGATAGCATCAATAATATGATTTACTGTCTCTCCATGAGGATCTACAATTGCCACTCCCCTATTCTCATTGATATCATCAGTTATCATATTCTCCAACAATGTAGATTTTCCAGTTCCTGTTTTTCCGATCACATACATATGCAATCTTCTGTCTTTTAGCTTTATTCCAAATTTTTCTAAATTATTTCGATAATTTGTTTTTGCAAACACAGTCAATTCTTCAGCTGGTACTTTTGAAATAAGGGGCAGATCTGCAGGTGGCTCTCCTTTTTTAGAACCAGCCCATACTATCGTAGGAGTTTCTACAGAAATATTTGGAAAATGGTAAACAGACGCTAGTTCTTCACTATTGAAAATATATCCTCCTTCTCCGAAATATCTATATTGAAATACTTTTAATACAGACGGATCGCTAACAACTTTTTTAATAGTAAAACCATTTATATTTGTAGCATTAAATTGTTTGTAAGCGCCTGTTATCGCGCCAATCTTGGATCTTGCATTTTCTTCATCTCTGGCAATAGCCAAAACACGAATTTTTGAGCGAAATCCAAGCTTCGTAATTTTTGCTTCTATTGAAGACATACCCATCTCTACTAAGGGACTCAATTTTACTTCTTCCCCGCTCTTTTTTTCTTTATCAGAAGGTCCACTAATAGCTTGAGTTATTACATTGATAATAACGTGTTGTAATTTTTGAATAATAAATTTATGAGTTGTTTCAATTTTAGTATCCACTCCTGCTTTAAGATTCGTCATATATCTTTGCGCTTCTTCCTGCCATTTTCGATCAACTGGGGATATGATAGTTTGTATCCAAACCTGCTCTCCTTCTTTTAGATTTGATAAAACAGCTGTTATTGAAGCTGCTGGATCAACTTCAAAATTTGGAAAGGTTTTAATAGGATAATATTCCTGTTTCTCAAGCACAAGCTCTGTTGCGGCAATTCCCTTATTTGACATCTCATATTGTGTATAATCTTGTACTTCTTCCATCTCAACAGTCGGATATTGAGCATAGATTTGCCCCATCACAAAATCAACTAAATGTTCTGGAATATAGCTATAAAATTGGATAGACTGATTTTTTGCGACAATCTCAAATGAGATATCTTCTTGAAATTTTGCATTATTTGAATAAATTCCATGAAGAGCGACAAACATTTGTTCTGCGGCAAGGGGCGTTTTTTCATTATTTTTTGGTACTTTAATTACTATCAATTTAAATTTTCTTGAATTTAACCAATCTAATTTTTCTTGATCGTTTTTAATCTGACGGATAATTTTAAAAATCCAAATTATAATACCTATCGAGATTAAAACAGCTAAGATAATATAAAAATAAATCATGTTTAGATTTATTTTACTGCAAATCATTCATCAACTCAAATTTTAGTCAATCTTATGCCAACTTATTTCCTTCGGGAGCAGCAGGAAGGTCTATTTGATCAATAGCGGCTCTTTTTCCAATAAGATCATCGACTTCTTGTTTATTTTTTCCATACTTTAATTTTGAAAGCTCGATCATAGCTTGTGCAAGCTTAGGATCATATTCAACAGGAGTTTTATTAACTCGCATTGAAAACGGCTTACCCGGAGTATTATCAATCAACAATTTGACATAAGCATTGTATTTATCAATATTAATCATGTCGTATTTGTTAACAATTGGAGCGTAAAGATGCTCTAAAAACTCTGCGTCCGGAACACCTACTCTATAAGTAATCATAGTACCAACGTTTCCAACGATAGCATCTCTGATTTTTTCAGGTATTTGGGCAATATATTGGTTTGTAATTGCAAGACCCAAACGGAATTTTCGAGCTTCAGACAAAATGTTCGAAAAGGTATCTGTTGCCATATTTTGAAATTCGTCAACATACAAAAAATAATCATTTCTTGTATCTGCGGACATATCAACTCTCTCCATAATCGCAGTATATATCTTTGCTACAATTATCATTCCTAGCATATAAGAATTCATCTCCCCAAGCCTGCCTTTTGAGAGATTAACTATCAATATTTTTTTATTGTTAATAACATCTGCAAAATCAAAAGCTGATTTTGGCTGACCGATTACATTACGCATCATTTCGTTTGTCATAAATCTACCAAACTTTGAAATAAAATAATTATACATTTCTGATTTATGATAATCAGAGGTTTTTGCAAGTTGTTGATTCCAAAATGCTAAAACAACAGGATCTTTAACATAGCTAATTGATTTTTCTCTAAATGCATCGTCTGTAAACAGTCTAGGTATCTCAATCAATGTTCCGCCTTCAGGATTTGCCATTACTGTCAAAGAAGCATTTCTCCCCCAATGCTCAAATTGTGGACCGACCATACCAGTTTGATTTGGATCAAACAATTTGTAAAATATCTGGATCCATTCTTGTACCAAGAAATCTTTTTGTTCAGGTTTTTTCCATTCCAAAAGATTCAACCCCATCGGGCGACTAATATCTCCCGGATTAAAATAAATCACATCTTCAGCTCTTTCTCTTGGCAATTTCCCCATCATAGCTTCAGCAGTTTCACCGTGCGGGTCAATATAACAAACTCCCTTACCCGCCTGTACATCCTGCAGAATCATATTTTCAAACAAAGTTGTTTTTCCCGTACCCGTTCCTCCAATCAAGTACATATGCCTAAATCTATCTTCATTAGCCATTCTTACCTGTCTTATTTCTCCACGATACACATTGTCACCCAATACCACTCCTTCTTTAGGAATATTTACCGGAGCTGGAGCTCGCTTAGCTAATAACCATCGAATTTTTGGAGTTTCAACATACTGATTTGGCAAATGAAATATCGAAGCAATTTCTTCAGAATTTAAAATAGATTTTTTGCCCCAAAATTCTTTAAACATAAAATAAAGCAAAAATCTAGGCTTATCTTTTACACCTGATGTTTTAAATCCATTTCTTTCAGGTGATCCAAATTGTCCAAAAGTATTAGTAATATTTGAAATATGCATATTTGCTTCTTCCTGTGTCGGAGATACTACTGCAATCTTTATTTGAGTTTCAAATCCTGGCTTTGATCCTTTTTCTGCAAACATCTTCATCTGTTCTTCTTGTACAGGACTTATACGCATTTGAGATTTGCTTGGATCGTTAGAATTACTAGAATTAGTTATAGAATCTATTATTGTATTTGCCATCTTCTGCCCAACTGATGCGCCCATAGGAGAATAATTTTTTCCTGAATTTACAGTTCTCGTGGCATGAACTGTTGTACCCTGCCAATTGTTGTCAGTTGGGCGCAAAACAAACTGAATATCAGCTTTCGAATTTTTTCCAAGCTTAGACAACGAATTCGTGAGAGAATTCATAGGTTCATATTCTAAAGTTTTGTAAGTTCTTATTGGAAAAACAAACTTTTTTATTGTTTTCATTTGAGACAATGCGATCTTTCCTCCTCCTTCAAAAATCCAATGCCGATCTGACGGGGTTATCTGTGAATCAGGATAAAAAGATAAAATTTGTCTTTCTATTAATTCAGACCATTCTTTTGGCACTGTCACAAAAAATGCAATCTCGTCATCTTTAGCAACAATATCAAATACTACGCAAGGTTGTCCGTACCACCAATGTTTCAAACCTTTTTTAAATAGTGTCTGCAAAGACGCAATCAGCTGATCCGCAATTCCGATAATCTCTCGCCAGTCCTTGGGTTTTTCTTCGTTATCCTGAGCTCCAAATTGAGGAACTTGAATTTCTAAAACAATCAAATTTTTTGCATACTCCAAAGCTTTCTGCTCTCTCATCCAAATTCTCAGCTTGAGCGCAACTCCAATGCCAATGGCAATGATTATTGTTATATATATTATATAAATCGCCCCTCCTAAAATTTTAATTATTCATTTTTAATAATTTAGGTATATCCGCCATGTTTGGTGTAACTTCTGTCCCATCTCCAACATAAAAATCCGCAAATTTTTTCAATGATGCTTGATCGAATATTACACCAGTATTTGTTGTTTGATTTGAAGAAATTTCTGTTATTGCTAATGATGGGGTAGTAATTGTTTGACTTTCTCCCTTTGTCGCATCTCTGTGAGTTAAATTATTTAATTCTTGACTTTCAGTGGCTAAACCTGCTTGCTTACCATTTATAATTTCTGTTAATACTTCTCCTGCTCTTGTTTCTTCTGTTTGTTCAGATTGTCCAACTTGAGTAATTGGTTCGATTTTAGGATTTTTTTCAGATAAATATTGAGATTTAATCCCAGTATCCGATGCTCCTTTATTTGTATTAGAAATCTGTTCTATAGTGGTTGGAATATATTTCGGAATGGATGGTATTTCTTTAGGTTGACCTCCTTGTAGATGACTTATTTCTGTTGGATGATCAGATGGATCGCTTCTTGATGATTCTGGTTGTACTTGATTGCCCGCTAAAGAATTTGGGTTGTCCGTAGATAAAACTGGATTTGGATTTACTTGATTTTCATTTAAAGTAGAGACATCAGATGCTGGATCTCTTGTTAATTTAGTGGATGATCCTTCCGTAACAACTTCTTGTTCAGCTGGTATTGTAGTGGGTGTTATCTGTTTTGTAATATTTACCATATTTGGAATTTTTGGCCTCTGCTTATTTGGTTCATTTTCAATATCTGTAACTCCTTGGTCAGTAGCTATTTGACCACCAGTGCGATCTGATTTTATGGGTGCAATCTTATGCTTTGAACTTATAATTAGGACATTACTATGATTTTGATTATATTCAGAAGCATCTGTTGTATTCGTTGTCAAACTACTATCGCTATTGTTCAAAAAAGTTTTTCGCCTTATTGCCTCTTCATTGGCACTATTAGCAGTCTTAGCGCCTTGTTTGTTATGATATGATTTGTTCCCTCCCTGATTGTCCATAATATAAGTCTAGCGATATTAATGTTACTTTGCAAGATTTTCCACTAAATGAATTATAGTCCAGAGATTATGTAAACTGGTAAGCCGAATCCCCATTATTTCTTTCTCTTTTATAAGATGGCTTATATATGCTTGAGAATAATTATTCTCGCATGCAAAACATTTACAATTTTTATCTATCGGATTGAGATTGTTTTTGCTCGAGACTTTTCTTAGATCGATTTTTTGATATTGGGTTTTTGTTTTTTTAACCCAAACCGTTCCGTGTCTTCCTAGTCTTGTAGGTAGCACGCAATCGAACATATCGATCCCCTTTTTTACAGCTATAATTAAATCCCCCGGCTCCCCTACTCCCATTAAATATCTCGGTTTATTTTCCGGCAAATATGGCACTACCCAATCGATAACTTTTTTCATATTCTGCTTTCCTTCGCCCACAGATACTCCCCCTATAGCAATACCATCAAAATTTAAACTTGCAATATATTCAGCTGATTTTATCCGTAAATCTTTATATGTTGATCCCTGAACAATTCCAAAAAGATTTTGCGTCTCCCCTATCCCCCTTTTTTGTAAACCGCGAAAATAATCAATAGATCTTTTTGCCCACCTATGCGTTAGCTCCATGGTTTCTTCTGCCCGTTTATAAGTTGCAGGAAATTCTGTGCAAACATCTAAAACCATCATAATGTCACTTCCAAATTTAATCTGAGTATCTATCACTGATTCTGGCGTAAAAAAATGTTTCGATCCGTCAATATGAGATTTAAATTCAACTCCGCTTTCTTTAATTTTAACAAGGTTTAGTTCTCTATCAACTATTTTAATGTTCCTTGTTTCAAGATTTGAATTTTGAAATTTATTATTTATTTGTAATTTGCTATTTGGATTTTGGAATTTATTCTCGCTTAGCGAAAACACTTGAAATCCTCCACTATCAGTCAATATTGGATTTTTCCAATTGATAAATTGATGAAGTCCTCCGCTTTTTTTTATAAAATCGTCTCCCGGCCGCAAATATAAATGATAGGTGTTGCCTAAAATTATTCTTGCGCCAAGTTTTAATAATTCTTGAGAACTAACACCTTTAACGGAGCCAACTGTACCCACAGGCATAAAAACAGGAGTATTTATTTTCCCATGAGCAGTTTTAATCTCCCCTACTCTGATTTTATTTATTATTTCGTATTTAAAATCCATTTAAAAAATTATACTTCTTTTAATAGTTTCATTCAAGAGTTTGAATTGACAGTTTTGTTAATCTAGTATATACTTTCAATACCTTAACAACAGGAGAAGAAAATTGAGCAAAGTAAGGGTATTGGCTGGTCAACATTCGGCGTACACAAACAAAAGCAGATTGGAAAATATTTTAAACAATCTAAATCTAGTGACTGTACCAACATTGCGGTGCAAACACATCGGATTGTCATCCAAAACCGGAATTGAAATTATCAAGACCGATCCAAAAAGCCCTTATCTTCGAATCTTCCTTCCGAGAGAAGTTGGCTTTGAAGAATACCAAGTGGGTTTTAAAGATAAAAGAATAAAGCAGGATTCTCAAGAAGTATCAATCTGGGCAATTGCAAGAACGATAGCAGACAAGCTCAAGATTGATCAATCGCGAGTCAAAGAAAGGAAAACCAGACAAGTGACTCAAGAAACAGTACATCCAATCTTGTATATAGTACGAGAAATCTTGGCAATATCCCATGCAGGGGAAATCACTTCCGAGGGTTTGTTACCGATTACCAACCGATCATCGATTTTAACGATGATTATTTCTGATTGCTCTGACGGCGATCGAGGAACTTGTGGAGCAAAGTTTAGCAGAGCAGGATTGCTCTTCGTTAATGGCGAAGGTCAAATGTTCCTCAAAATGGAACCTAGGTCAATCTCCCTGCCGCAATCAATGAAGGGTTCGAATCTACTCAATAAGATAATAGCCAGAGCTTTTAATCTTATTGAAGAAGGTAAGCTCCCCGGAGGAGAAAAACTCCTTGAAGCTTTTTGCAAAGAGCTTGAGAGGCTTGCTTATGACCTTAATAAGTGCCAGCCCACATACAAAGAAATTTATAAGGTGGTTGATCATATCAAAACAAAACTGAGTATGACCGGTAACTCAGGAAAAGATAAAGTCGAATCCCCTTGTATTGAGACGGAGATTCCAAAGGAAGCGTCTGGAAATTGTGACATTTCTGTTGACGATATCCGAGATAGATATGAAAATGCCAAGAGAGAAATACTCAACCTCGTTGTTGGCGATAAGGCAAAAAGAGAAGAAGTTAGCTTGGTACTTCTTGAGCTTTTAGAGATGATCGGGCCAGCCAAAGTTCAGGCCTGTGAAGAGCTTAGAAAAGCGCGAGCAAACTCCGAAATGATAGAGAGCTTGGAATCCTCTATCCAAGGGTTGCTTGATCTTGAGAACGCGCTCGCCCAAGCTCAGAAAGAATTAGATGACTAACTAGTCCGCATACCGCGCGTCGTAAGATGCGCGGTATTTTATTATAAAAAAACCGCTCAAGTCATACTTGAGCGGAATACGGACAAAGTGTTGCAAATCCTCAATCAGAGGAAAGTAGTCTTTTGACGATAGGTTCTTCACCGTTAATCGTCGATAAGGGTCGGCTATAAACCCAGTTGTCGCAATCTTTTCGATCACAAAATATTCTTGGAATCATAGCGCCCGTTGGAGTAATTATGAACACCTCAATAGCACAGTTACAAGATGTACAAAGCACAGGGTTCAAAATTCGCTTTTTCTCAAAAGGTACAAAGTCGTCCACTGCCTTCTCCCTTCGTACACTCAATAAAGTATAATAATCATAACATAACTTCTAATATTTCAAAATCCCTCGAATTTTCATTTTTCGTTAAAATTAACAATAAGTTTGAGTGCGTAGTTGTTTACAATCTTGATTTTAAAATCTAGATCTAGTACTAGATTCACAAATCATTGACAAAAAATATATTATTTGATAATTTAATATAGTATCCAAAGACATCAGGTGAACATAAGTTCTTAATTTCCTGGTTAGGAAAAAATATTTTTTATGTCTGCGGAAGCAGACTTTTCTATATGAAACTAACAAAAGAAAAAAAATCAATAATTTTAGATGAATTGCGGGATCGACTTGAAAACGCAAAAATTTTTGTAATCGCAGAATATCAAGGAACAAAAGTTGTAGATATGGAAAAAATGCGAAAAGCATTTTATAAAACTGGATTAAAATTTCAAATTGCAAAAAACACTTTATTTAAAAAAGCGCTTGAAGAAAAAAATATTAATATTCCTGAAGAAATTTTCGACAAGCCAATTACAATTTGTTGGGGATTCGATGACGAAGTAGAACCTGCAAAACAAACTTTACAATTTTCAAAAGAATTTGAATCTATAAAGCCAATAGGCATAATTTTAGAGAGTAAATTTTATGGATCAGAACAAGTAAAAGCATTGGCAGAACTACCCGGTAAGGAAATGTTACTGACAAAGCTAGTCTCCACATTAAACGCTCCAATCGCAAACTTTGTCTATGTGCTTGAAGCCAATATTAGTGGGTTAGTTAATGCATTGAATCAAATTAAAAATCAAAAAAATTAAACAAAGAAAGGAAAAAAATGGCAAATAACGAAGAAGAAAATAAAGAAGAAACAAAAAAAGAAAATAGTAAATATGCCGATTTTATCAAACAAGTTGAAAAAATGACCGTACTTGAACTTTCAGAATTGGTCAAAGAGTTAGAAGACAAATTTGGAGTAAGCGCATCTGCACCAATAGCAGTAGCCGCTACTCCGGCTTCAGGTGCTCCAACAGATGAAGTTGAAGAAAAAGATAGCTTTATTATCCATCTCGCTTCATCTGGAGACCAAAAAATTGCAGTTATCAAAGCTGTTCGTGAGATCAGACCAGATCTTGGATTAAAAGAAGCAAAAGATTTAGTTGATGGCGCTCCAAAAGATGTTAAAGCTGACGTTCCCAAGGACGAAGCTGAAGCTGCAAAGAAAAAATTAGAAGAAGCTGGTGCAAAAATAGAGCTCAAATAATCGCTTATTATCTGATTAAATTTTAAGATAAATCTTTGTGCTGTATTTCATAGACAAACAATTTAAATATTATAATTATTTTTAAATTTAAACACCTTCATTAATTGACTCAAAGCAATATTATTGATATAATTGTAAGGTTATTTACAGGTGAAATAAATTATGATACGAAATATTGCTATTATTGCCCACGTCGATCATGGTAAGACTACTCTAGTAGATGGGCTTTTAAAACAATCACATACTTTTCGCGACAATGAGTCCCAAATGCACGAGACTCTTATTATGGACTCCAATGATCAAGAGCGTGAACGCGGAATTACTATTTTAGCTAAAAATACAGCGATTATTTATAAAGATATAAAAATTAATATCATTGATACACCGGGACACGCTGATTTTGGTGGAGAAGTTGAACGTACACTAAATATGGCAGATGGAGTAGTTTTGGTTATCGATGCTCAAGAAGGTCCAATGCCACAGACAAAATTTGTGTTGCGTAAAGCACTGGCTATGGACTTGAAAGTAATTGTGGTTATCAATAAAATCGACAAACCAGCTCGTAGAATCAATGAAGTTATCTCTAAAACATCTGATTTATTTTTAGACTTAGCTACTAGTGATGAACAACTTGACTTTCCTATTCTTTATTCAATTAGTAAAGATGGCAAAGCTTGGAGTGAAATGCCTGATTCATTCGATGATTCAGCAAATCTTGCTCCCCTACTTGATACCATAATTAAATATATTCCTGAACCAAAAATAGAAGATGGAGATTTTCAAATGCTTATTTCAGCTCTTGATTTTGACCCATATCAAGGAAAATATGGAATTGGAAAAATTACTCGAGGAAATGTAAAACGGGGTTTGCCTGTGGTATTAATTAAAAATAATATAATTCAAGAAAATACTAAAATTGATAAAATTTTTATTACAAAAGGTTTAAAACGGGTTGAAGTAAATGAAGCTTATGCTGGAGATATTATAGCTATTACAGGGATAAAAAATATTGGTATTGGTTTAACAGTAGCGGATATAAACTCTCCTCAAGCATTGCCAACTATTGCCATAGAAGAACCGACATTATCAATAGCTGTTTCGGCAAATACTTCGCCATTTGCCGGACGTGAAGGACGATTTGTGACTAGTCGTCAGATATATGAACGAATTATTAAAGAATTGGAAACCAATGTTTCTTTGAAAATGAAAGAAGGGACAAACGGAGAGTATATACTTTTGGGTCGTGGAGAATTGCATCTGTCTGTATTTATCGAAACCCTCCGTCGCGAAGGATATGAGCTCGAAATAGGTAAACCAACGGTAATCACCAAAATTATTGATGGTGCCGAACACGAACCCATTGAAGAGCTTGTAATAGATGTAGATACACAATTCTCTTCTGCTGTCGCCGGAGAAGTAACCCGTCGTCGAGGTAATATTGTAAGCCAAAATGAAAATTCTGATAACACTACTCGCCTGATTTTTGAAATTTCTACCCGAGGATTACTGGGTTTACGCAATCAACTTTTAACAATTTCACGCGGTAGCGCAGTAATGAACTCTTTATTTTTAAAATACGCCCCCTTGGGAGAGAGTTTACAGCAATTACGCAATGGTGTGTTAATTTCTAGTGACGATGGAAAAACAGTTACTTATGGTTTAAATATTGCACAAGGCCGTGGAACTACTTTCATTCCACCACAAACACCTGTTTATAAGGGAATGATAGTAGGATTACATAGTCGCGAAAATGATCTTGAAATCAATGTTACAAAAGAAAAAAAGCAGACCAATGTCAGAGCCGCAAGTAGTGATTTTACTATTCAACTCACCCCGCCAACTATTTTTAGCTTGGAACAATGTATTGATTTCTTAGAAAACGACGAATTGCTGGAAGTTACACCAAAAAATTTGCGACTCCGTAAAAAAATTCTTGACCCTACACTTCGCAATCGAGCTAAAAATAAATAAAAATTATTCGTAGCGAATAGCATCAAGAGCGTTTGTCTTAACCGCTCTTCTTGCAGGATACCAACCAGTCATAAATCCGACCAATATCGAAAATATCGCAATCCCAAGCGCCAAAGTTATAGGTGTATAAAATACTGTTATTGCTTCTACTTCTGCACGTTTTGCTAAAATAGTTAAGATAGTATTGATAATAAGACCTGAAAAATATCCGATTATTATACCAATAAAACCACCTGTCAATCCGATAAAGAGTGATTCTGTCATAAAAAGTCGATAAATATCTCTCGATTGCATACCAAGAACTTTCATCAAACCAATCTCTCTTATTCTCTCTAAAAGAGAGATTGTTAAAGTATTAAATGTACCAAGCGATGCAACTAAAAGAGCAATTAGACCAAATGCTCCAAGTACTATTCTAAAAATCATAAATACATCTTGTATTTGTTTAACAGTATCTCCAACCCACTCGGTAGAATAACCAAGATTTTCTAAACCTTTTCTGACTTTCTCAACATTTTTTGTGTCATCGATTTTCAATTTCAAAGATGAATAATTCAATACTCCGGATTTATACGCTTGATCCAAAGTAATATAGCCAATCGGATTTGCCCCTTCATCCACAACGCCTATAATATTAAGTTCTTCAACATTAGCTGTAACAGAACCTTCATTTTGATCAGGGGCCCGTAAGTCTCTCTCAATAACTAAATCTAAATTAATTTTAGAATTTTTTACCGTGTCCCAACGCCAATTCTCTCCAAACAACAAATTCGCAAGAGTTTTATTGATAACAATATCATTATCATTTTCTAGCCATTTACCGTCCCTTATTGGTGTTCCTGATAATTTCAAATAATCACTTGTGCTCGCCTGAACAACTGATTCGGTAGTAGTTGTTTTTTCTTTGGGTTTAATTCTTCCTCCAAGATTGATCACGGGGGTGACAGATTCTATGTGACCTGTTGATTTAATCCGATTTACGGCATCTTCATTGATTTTTTGAGTTTTTAAATTTGCCGAGGGAACATCCAAAATCGTAAAAGCGTCAAAGCTCGCAACTTGTGAAGTAACCAATTTTTCCAATCCATATCCCAATGAAATTAAAAATATTATTGCGGCAATTCCAATAGTTACAGCCGAAATCGTTAAAATTGCTCGCATACGACGCGACCAAAAGTTCTCAAGCGCAATTTTGATAAGCTCATATAATTTCATAATTCCTCAAATCTTTTTTAACTCAGTTTCAATCTGCTTCTTAACTTTTATATCTTCAGATGACACCTTGCCGTCTATCATAGCAATTTTTTTAGTTGCCATCGGCAAATAAATAAGATTATGCGTAACCATTATAATGGTGCGTTTACTCTCTTTATTTAATTTTTGAAAAAAATTCATCATTTCGTCGCTTGAATGAGTATCCAAATTTCCTGTCGGCTCGTCTGCTATCAGAATCCACGGATTATGAATTAAAGCCCGAGCCGCAGATGCTTTTTGTTGCTGTCCTCCTGATATTTCTGTAGGTTTATTATTTAATCTTTTTTCTAGTCCAAAGTCTGTTAAAAGACTCCTTGCTTTTTTCTTTGCTACAGATTCATGCTCACCCTGTATGAGAAGTGGAAGCGCAACATTTTTTAATAAAGACAATGACTTTATCCAAATTGGTTGTTGATAAATAATCCCAAATTTTGTATTCCTAAAATTGGCTCTTTCGTCTTCGTTTAATTTATATATATCTTTATCTCGCACTCTTACCTTACCTTTATCAGGTGGTTCAAGGCCTATGATAGTGTTTAGCAAGGTTGATTTTCCACAACCCGAAGGTCCGTAAATAATCGCAAAATCAGTAGATTTTATTTCTACATTTATATCTTCTAGAGCATTAGCAAGCACTATCTCTTCTGTTTTTGTGCCAATCTTAAATTGCTTACTAACATTTTCTATTTTTATAATTGCTTCATGTTGTGGCATATATTTATTATATCATTTATTTAAACACCTTACCTAACCAACCAAATGAATTGATAAGTGAATTTAGAATAATATCGATAATAGATTTTTGG
>CAZZBO010000005.1:0-38208 GCA_964652345.1 uncultured Candidatus Saccharibacteria bacterium
CGATTGATCAGCAAATTGAAGGCGAGAGATAGACTCTCGTTCCCGGGGCGCCAAAAAATATTTGAAACTTTTATATGGTGGCCGTAGCTCAATGGCAGAGCATCGGGTTGTGGTCCCGGCGGTTGTGGGTTCGAGCCCCATCGGCCACCCCAGCGCCCTTAGCTCAGTGGATAGAGTATCTGGCTTCGAACCAGAAGGTCGGGGGTTCAAATCCCTCAGGGCGCGCCATGGACCAGTAGCTCAGTGGTAGAGCAGTTGGCTCTTAACCAATTTGTCGAGGGTTCGATCCCCTCCTGGTCCTCCATTGATTATTATAAATTTGTTAGGTATAATTGTATATTATAAGATGCCATCATCTAACAATTGTTGAGGTAATGTATACAGACATACATTATCAATTGCACTTAGATATTGGAAGCACCAAGTGAATTGATTGCAGATTTTCAATCAGAGATATAACATTTGTACATTTATAAAATTTGAAATAACTAAATAAGGCGCCATCGTCTAGCGGTTAGGACGCCAGGTTTTCATCCTGGTAACAGGGGTTCGACTCCCCTTGGCGCTGCCAGATGAAAGAAGGCTACCACAAGGTAGTCTTTTTTCATTTGAAAATTGAGGAGTCGAACCCTGGGTTCTTCAACCTCTTATCTTGAATACTTCGTATCAAGATAAATAGGTTGCAAGAGACATGCTCTTGCATTGGCGCTGCCAGATGAAAGAAGGCTACCACAAGGTAGTCTTTTTTCATTTGAAAATTGAGGAGTCGAACCCTGGGTTCTTCAACCTCTTATCTTGAATACTTCGTATCAAGATAAATAGGTTGCAAGAGACATGCTCTTGCATTGGCGCTGCCACAACTTTAGACAACCTTTTTGAGGTTGTTTTTAGTTTAGAGTCAAACTTAGTTCGTCCTTCTCTTTATCTTACAACAAAATAGAAAGCGCAATAAATAACACAATATATTACACGTCCGGTTCGTTTGGATAATTATCATTTTTTTGTTTCTTAGCTCCACCTATTAAGTCTAATTCTGCTTTAGATAAATTTACAAATGAATCATCATAAACCCTTGATTTCGAATTTTCAGCTCTTTTTAGCTCTCCTTCCCCCACAGCAGTGTGATGTCCGTGCGTAACATTGGCAACCAACTGATCGTGATATCGCATTACATTTTCAGAGAATTCATAAGGATTAGGGATAAAATCAAACATAAAAACTCCGACCCTCTCTCTTACTTCCTCTCTTCCCTGTTCTCCAGCTGTCTCAACATATGCGGTACCATAATTAAAAACGGTCTGAAAAAAACCTCTTGCTTCAGCTGAAATATTTTGCACCCTCATCAAACCCAACGCATCTACCCCACGGGCAAATAATGCCTTTTGTTGGATACTGATAAGTCGTTGGTCAGTAACTATTACAATATCAAAGTAAAAATCAATCCAAGAAGTAAGTCCAAAAGTAAGAATACAAAGACAGATAATACCGCTTATGAGATAATAAATATCCATTACCTCTTTGGATGCCTCAAAAAAATATTTAAAAACAAAGAAAAAGAAAAATAAAAATAAAAACATCGCCAGCATAAGTCCGATTGTTGGAATATAGGCCATCCAATGTTTCCGAACAATCATCTTTACTTCTTCGTTTTCCCACTGCCCTTGAAAAACAATGTTTTGTTTTTTTTCTTCTAATCTCATATTTTTATGTGAAACTAAATATAAAGGTTATCGTTATAACTATAATACTTAAAAGAAAGTATATCATTAAAACAGGATGAACCGCAGTTCTTTTAATATCATATTTTTTAAAATGATAAGTAGCCACCATAAAAAAGACATAAAATAATATTACAAAAACAAAATATATTGCATAAAATACCCATAAAATCATAAACTTACACCTGCATAATTTACCTTAAAATGATCATAAGCTTTTTGGGTTACTTTTCTTCCTCTACTTGTCTTTTGTAAAAATCCGATCTGAATTAAATATGGTTCATATACATCTTCGATTGTTTCTTTTTCTTGCCCAGTTGCCGCAGAAATTGTGCTAATTCCAACAGGACCTCCATCAAAATTTTTTATGATAATATTTAAAATATTCCTGTCAAGTTGATCTAATCCTCTTTCATCTATTTCGAGATATTTCAAAGCTTTCTCTGCCGATATTGCATCAATTTGTTTGCTTTCATTTACTTGACAATAGTCTCTAACTCTCTTTAATAATCGGTTCGCAATTCTGGGCGTACTCCGACTTCTGCTGGCAATTATTTCAGAAGCATCGGAATCAATTTCAATATCCAATCTTCGCGCTGATTTATTAACTATAATTGCTATTTCTGGAATTTGATAAAAATCCAAATTATAATGATGACCAAAACGATCGCGAAGGGGAGAAGATAGAGATCCTGACCTAGTAGTAGCTCCGATCAATGTGAAACGAGGCAAATCAAGCTTTAATGTACGAACTCCTGTTCCCTTACCTACAACCAAATCCAAACAATAGTCTTCCATTGCAGGATAAAGAACTTCTTCAACTTGGCGAGGAATTCTATGAATCTCATCAATAAATAAAATATCCCCTTCTTCTAAATTTGACATAATCGAAGCTAAATCACCAGCTCTTTCAACTGCAGGGCCAGAAGTGGATTTGATTTGGCAATTCATTTGTTTAGATATAAGATTTGCCAAAGTTGTTTTTCCAAGACCGGGCGGACCTGATAGAAGTATATGATCAAGACATTCGTTTCTTTTTTTGGCTGCATCAATCGCAATTTTTAGATTGTTTTTTATAATTTTTTGACCTATATATTCATCCCATGTTTGAGGTCTTAAATGATTTAAATAAATATTTTCAGAAATTATATTTTCTGAATTTTTTGTATTAAAATCTTTTAGATTGTTATTTTCATTCATGGGTAAATATATGTAGGATTTCCATATCTATTTGGATCAATATTACGACGTTCTGAATAACTTCTTTCCCATCCCCAGTTATATTCTGATACATTTATGGTTCCATCTCCATTAACAGATTCAACCCATGCAACATGTCCATAGGGCATATTTGTTCCTATTCCCCAAGACACTACTGATTGAGCACGGGGAGAAGAAGAAGTATGATAACCTTGATCTCGAGCTAATGCAGGCCAGTTCCAAGCGCTTCCTTGACCAGGTCTTGTATTGTAAAATACAAGACCATAAACAGCTTGAAATTTCCATGCGGCATAAGATACACATTGCCTCTTATAAAAAAACCATGGATCTACCGCGTATGAATTTGGTTCGTTCGCCCAAGGATAGCCACCTGTTCCACCGAAGATTGTGTTGCCATTGCTTAGTTTTCTTCTGGCTTCATATATTTCTTTTCCAATTTTTTCTTGTTCGTTTGCCAACCTCTTGAGGATTTCCTCATACTTGCTTTGATCGTTCTGGGTTTGAGTCAACAGATAATCTTTTTGACGTTTTTGACTATCCAAGACAACTTTTGAATTAACTAAATCTTTATTCATTTTTTCTAATCCAGATTTTTGATTTTCTCTATCTGTTTTAGAAGAAGTTAATTGATCCTTTAACGCATTGAATTCTCCAATACTATTTTTTAGCTCATCTTGAATTGCCTGAATATATTGAGTATGGGACGCAAGATCGGTCATTGAATCGCTTTCAAATATTTTTTCCATTGTATTTGTCTGCGAAATTTCATACAAATTTACATAGGCAATGTTTAATTTTTTTTGTAAATTATCTAAATTATTTTGAGCATCTGTGATCTGATTCGTTAACTCCACAATTATTTGATCTGTTAGTTGGATTTGTTGCGTAGTACGTTCTATTTGATTTGAAGTACTAGAAATATCATCATCTAGATCAGCAATTATACCCTGCAAGTTTGAAGCTTCTCTTTTCTTCTGCTCGATAATTTTTTTACTTTTCTCTGTCTGTGTTTTTAGTTCATCTTGTTTTTTTAAAAGATCGCTCAAAGAAGCTGCTTGAGCGTAAGGTAAGACAGTAAATACAAAAGAGATTATAATCGAATACAGACAAATTTTTTTTCCCTTCTCCTTGAGATAATTCATAATTAATAACATTATAGCATACTTACGCAAGATATTAAAAAAAATTATAATTTCAAGAATCGTCGTATGGAAATCAAGCTTAAAATAATACCTGAAAAAACACCGATAATAGCTTGAATGCCTATTAATCTAGGGATATGTCCCCAAACATAATTAAACAGATTGATTTCAAATATACTAAACGCTCCTAGAAAATAGGGTTGGGCAATTTTCGCTATTAAAAGAATAAACACCGTAGTTATGATTGTTCCAAAAATGCCGTATAATATGCCCTCAATCATAAAGGGACCCTGAATGAATCCGCTACTTGCTCCAACATATCGCATAATCTCAATCTCATCCGATCTCGCTCTTATAGATATACCGATAATATTAAGAACATTCACGATGGCAACTACAATAAAAAATCCGACTAAAGCAAGACCGGCCTTATTTACCAATGAAGTAAATTTTGACAACTTTTGTTCTGTTTCTTTATTTTTTATGGCAGAATTCGAAAAACAAGTATCACAGATCAAGGAGTTATTATCCACTAATTTTATTTTTTCAACCATAGCTTGAATTTTTTCAGGATCATTGGTTTTAATAATTATAGATCTAGGGAGTGGATTATAATCTTCAGTGATAGGATCTTTAATGCTTGAATCAAGAGGAAGCTTCCCGAAAATATCCAATGCTTTGTTTTTACTAATAAATTCAACATTTTTGACATTATCAATCTTTTTTATTGATTTTGAAAGATCAATTATCGCATTATCCTCAACGACATCGTCTCTGAAATAGATCGCTACATCTATTTTATCTTTAATCAACCGTACTGTATCATTAACCAAAAATGAAAGAACAAAAAAAACTGTAATCATCGTCAAAGTCATAGTCATTAATAGAGTAGCTCCAAAAGTGAGCCAGCTATGCCTCCAATAATTTTTTAATCCTAGTTTGATTATACGAATTAAAGATCTTAAATGCATAATAATTATATTAAATACTTACCCTTCTCTTCATCAGAGATAACCTTTCCGTTTTTTATTAAAACAACTCGTTTTTTCAATCTATCAACAACAATTTTATTATGAGTGGCTAAAATTACAACAGTTCCTGTTCTATTGATACGATAAAGAAGCTCCATTATTTCCCAGGTATTCACCGGATCTAAATTTCCCGTAGGTTCATCAGCAATCAATATTTTAGGAGAATGAACCAGTGATCGAGCAATCGCAACTCTTTGTTGCTCCCCACCCGATAGTTCTTTTGGATAACGATTTCGTTTTTTTGTAAGTCCGATCATTTCTAAAATCTTCGGGACTCTAAGAGAAATTTCTTTACTTGAAGAGTCGCATACTTCAAGCGCAAATGCCACATTCTCATATACTGTTTTTTGAGGTAAAAGACGAAAATCTTGAAATATTACTCCTATTTTTCGACGATAAAATGGGAGTTCATTGTGTCGAAGAGTTGTAATGTCTCTATCTGCCACAATCACTCTGCCCGCAGTTGGCTTCTCCTCTGCAATTAAAAGTCGGATCAATGTAGATTTACCAGCTCCGGAAGGACCTACAATAGAAAGAAACTCCCCTGCCTTTACTTCGAGGTTTAAATTATCTAGAGCTGTAAGCGCACCATATTTTTTTTCAACATTCTCTAATTTAATCATTCTTATTTATTTTAATAGATTTCTTTTCTAAACTCAACCCGCCTTAATTTATAATTGCTTTATTTAATTATTATACTTTAAAATAGAGAATAAACTAATATTTTCTTGCATGCGTCAAATTAATGTATCATAATAGTATCTATGGATATTCATCAAAGTAAAAAACACGGACCATTTTCTAGATTGTATTTTTTTACTGCGATATTAATAATTGTTGTTTTATTTGCATTTATTATCCGTAACATAGATATTTTTTCATCATTTGAAAAATCTGTTGATACAAATACTCAGGAAGGAAATGTTAAATCAGTCGATGAGACTGACAGTATAAATGTCTTGGAAGAAATCAAAACACTTAATTCAACTTCGGGAGATATCGAAAATAAATTAATAAGCGCAAAAGACAAGGACTGGTCTTCAGGCAAACAAACATACTCTGAAATTATTGAAAAATTTAAATCCCAATACCCAATAATTGCTAACTTGATCAATATCGCAAAAAACAATCAAACAAATACTAGTGAAGTTGAAAAAAGTTTTGATGATTTAAAACAAAATATTGACGATGGACAAAAAGATTATTTATCTGCAAACAAAATAGAACTGCAAAAAAAATTAGACCTTTCACTAACAAATTATAATAGTTTGATTGCTCTTATTAGCAACCTTTAACTTAATTAATGTTTTTCAAATATATTTTAGACTTTAAGAAAACTAAATATTCATAACTTCAATTTAGCAAGTAAAAAATATTATTTTTTTACTTTCCATGGCAATGTTTATATTTTTTAAGTGTGCCATCTGGCTTGGTTGCGCCACAAGGACATGGATCATTGCGTCCAACTTTACCAAATCCTTTGTTAGCACTCGATCTACTTGAATCTGTATCTGTTTGAGATTTTTTTCTTACCGTTACAGTCACTCCTTTATGACTTTCGGTTTTCGAGAATTTTTCATTTTTTTCTTCAAACTTACCCTTAAATTCTGAAGCTGAACTAATTGATCCACCTGCTAATGAATCATCTGCGCCAGTCATCTGAATTTTTCGATTTGAATTATCTTCTTTTGGCTTCAAAATTGCCGGATTTATTTCAAGCTTTAGTAATATTTCAATAACTTGATTGTCAATTCCAGCAAGTAGCCTTTGAAACAATCCATATGCTTCTTGCTTGTATTCCACCAAAGGTTCTCTCTGACCATAGCCCCTTAGCCCAATACCTTGCCTCAATTGCTCCATCGCATTAAGATGTTCAATCCATAATAAATCTATTGAGCGTAAAAATACCGCTTTTTCCAAATCATACAAAAGCTCTGATGAAAGGTCTTTAACTTTTGAAATATATTGTTCTTTCTCTTCTGAAGACAACATTTCAAGAATTTCTTGATGAAGCCAACTGTCCTTGGAATTATCAAGTGACAATATTTTACGTCTTTTTCGGTATAAGACTTCTCTTTGTTTATTTGCAACATCATCATAATCAACCAAATGTTTTCTTGTGTCAAAGTTATAACCTTCAACTCTTTTTTGAGCGGTCTCTATAGAACGAGTGATAATTTTATGAGATATTGGCTGATTATCAGGAAGGCCTAAAGAATTCATAACATTTTTTAATCTATCTCCACCAAAAATTCGCATAAGATCATCTTCCATTGATACAAAAAAAATACTTTCACCTGGATCTCCTTGACGTCCGGAACGACCTCTCAACTGATTATCTATTCTACGTGCTTCATGGCGCTCTGTTCCGATTACCTTAAGTCCTCCTGCAGATAAAACTTGATTATGCAAAGCTTGCCAATTTTTTAAAGCTTTTTTGTCGCTTGGGGGATATCCTCCAAGGATTATGTCAACTCCTCTTCCGGCCATATTTGTAGCAACCGTAACAGTTCCCGGTTGTCCTGCTTGAGTAATAACCCGAGCTTCTTTTTCATGTTGTTTAGCATTTAAAACCTGATGCCTTATCCCTGCTTTTTTTAATAATTTTGATAAATATTCTGATTTGTGTATAGATATTGTTCCGATCAGTACAGGTTGATCTTTTTGTATAGAACTTTTAACTTCTTCTATTACAGCATTAAATTTTCCTTCTTCTGTTTTATAAATTTGATCATTATGATCAATCCTAACCATTGGTCTATTTGTAGGAATTGTCACAACATCTAATTTATATATTTTATAAAATTCTTCTGCTTCTGTTGCGGCAGTTCCGGTCATTCCTGAAAGCTTGGGGTATAGGCGAAACAAATTTTGAAACGACACCGTAGCTAAAGTATCAGATTCTCGTTTTACTGTTACATTTTCTTTTGCCTCAATCGCTTGATGCAATCCTCCTGAATATCTTCTTCCCGGCATCATTCTTCCCGTAAATTCATCAATAATAATTATTTCATCATCTCGCACAACATATTCTTTATCTTTTTTAAAAAGAGCTTGCGCTTTAACCGCTTCTTCTAAATGGTGAACCATTACTACATTATTCGGACCATATAAGTTACTAATCCCAGTTAATCTTTCAACCTTATCAATCCCCTCATCGGTCATATTCACCGTTCGTAGTTTTTCATCTATTACAAAATCAGTCTTAGGTTTGAGTTGTTTTGCGACTTGGCTAAATTGTAAGTATAAATTTGCAGATTCTTCTGCGGGCGCAGAGATAATCAAAGGAGTTCTTGCTTCATCAATCAAGATTGAATCAACTTCATCAACTATTGCAAATTGAAATGGACGTTGAGATTGCGCCTTAAAATTTGGAGCCATATTATCTCGTAAATAATCAAATCCAAATTCGTTATTCGTCCCATAAGTTATATCTGCTTCATAAGCTTCTTTTCTTGTAATGGCTTTAAAGTTTCGAACTCTCGTGTCGGCATTTTCCATTTCAGAATCTGGATCAAAAAGATATGATACATCATGCCCTATATAGCTGGTAGTTTGTCCTAAAAAATAAAAAATTCTTCCCATCCACCCAGCCCCCAACTTTGCTAAATAATCATTGACTGTTACCAAGTGTGCTCCTCTGCCAAGAAGACTGTTTAGATATAAAGCCAAGGTGGCAACCAAGGTTTTTCCTTCTCCTGTTTTCATTTCTGCAATCTTTCCTTCACAGAGCACAACCCCACCGATCAGTTGCACGTCAAAATGTCTCTCCCCGTTTACTCTCTTTGATGCTTCTCTAACCAAAGCGAATCCTTCAGGCAAATACTTTTTTAATAATTCATCTTCCTTTTCTCTTCTTAATTCTTTTTCTTCAATCGTTTCATTAAAATTATATTGAACAGGAAAGAGATTAATTTTTTTCAAATCATCTTGAATATTTTCTTTTAATTTTTTCGCTCGATGCTTTAATTGACTGTCTGATAATTCATTTAGTTGTGGCTCTAACGCATTAATCCTATCAACCTCATTTTTATAGGTTTTAATCGCATATGTTGAATCATCAGATCTTTGTTTTTTAAACAAACTTAATATTTTCATATTTTTCCTTCTTGATTTAATATACTCTATTTTATGTCAGTTCTCAAGGATATGGTACAATATATCTTATGACAGGGAAAACTCATCAGATTATTGGAATTACCAGCGGATTAGCGGTTTTTTTTATTCAATCAAATCCACAGTACTCTCCAGCTACTTTCGCAACAGTAATCGTTGGAAGCTATTTGATGTCTCTGCTTCCAGATTTTGATACTGCAAACGGCAGTTTTTGGAAATCAATTCCATTGGGAAAAGTTATCGGTCGTACAATCGACCCTTTAATTGAACATCGAAATTTTTCTCATTCACTATTGGGAATATTAATAATTGGGTGGCTCGTATTCAAACTTATCAATTTTTTACCTGATTATTGGGAGATTGATAAACAGTTAGTATTTTTCCCACTTTTAACTGCCTATATTAGTCATCTAATTGCGGATATGATTACAGTAGAAGGAATACCCGTATTTTTCCCATACAAAAAAATGTTCGGTATTCCCCCGAAACCTTTTAATGGCGCAAGGATAGTTAGTGGAAAATGGTTTGAAAATTTTGTGTTATTTCCATTTTTAATTTGTTACTGATTTTAATACTTTATGCAAACTGGTGTACAATTAAAATATATTTGTTTAAATAATTATTTTCTTTTTCGTCTAAATATTTTCACAAACGCCTTGCCTGTTGCTTGCGCCGGTATCATAGAGTATTTGAATCCGCGCGAGAAAAAATCACGAATTGTTTCTTTTGAAAATCTCCGTCTTTTATCGATTTTTTTTTCTTTATACTTCAAAAGCGCTTTTTCGATTCGATCTTTAGCAAGTTCAATAGCTCCTTCAATATTATCAGAAGTCTCTTCAATCCTAATAGTAGTTTTTTGAGGTAATTTTATCGTAACTGAGCATCTCTTATCCTTACCTTCTTTTTGAGGCCCTCCAAAAATATCGATTAATTTTACATCTATCCATGTAGAATCATTCCCTGTATAGTTTTTTATCTGTTTTTTTATTTTTGTTTCAATTTTTTGCTTTAATTCTGCAGTTAAATTAACATTTTTTGCGGATAAGTTAAATTTCATTTTTTGTCCTTTTTTATTTACTTAGGATTTTTTTATTTGTGAAAAAGAAAGATATTGGTGCAAAACTCCAGGAATATTTATTGTATCATTCCGTTGGTCATAATTATTTTCTATTATCGCAATCAATATTCTTCCAATAGCAAAAGCTGTGGCATTTAGTCCATGAGTCAAAATTCTTTTATTATCTTTATCTTGAGTGAATATCTTTAAACCTCTCGTTTGGTAATCGGTGCAATTTGAACAAGAATGAGTTTCTCGATATTTTTTCTGACTTGGTATCCATGTTTCAATGTCAACTTGCCGACTTGCCGCATGACTTATATCACCGGTGCATAATTCAATCGTTCTAAATGGCAGATTTAATTTTTTAATCAAGTTAATCTCAAAATTTAACAATGATTCAAATTCTTCTTCTGATTTATCTGGAGAAACGATTGATACAAGTTCTAATTTGTCAAATTGATGAGTGCGCAAAATTCCTTTCACATCTTTGCCATAGCTCCCCGCCTCTCTTCTAAAACAAGTCGAGAATCCTAAATATCGAAGTGGCAATTTATTTTTTGGAATTACTTCATCAGAATGCATCGCCATA
Organism: uncultured Candidatus Saccharibacteria bacterium; assembly: GCA_964652345.1. Taxonomy (GTDB): domain Bacteria; phylum Patescibacteriota; class UBA1384; order CAZZBO01; family CAZZBO01; genus CAZZBO01. The sequence goes on from CAZZBO010000005.1 coordinate 10,878, forward strand.
ATACTATGTTCACTTGAACCTATCAAATAAAGGTCGTCTTCCTTAGTATGATACGCTTCTTCTGTTTCAACTTCTGGATGACCGGCTAATTTTCCTAATTCTTGGTGAATTAACACAGGAGGAATGATTATCTCATAATGATTTTTTTTAGCTTCTTCGATAACATATTTAATAATAGCTATTTCTATTTCAACAGCTTCGTTTTTTAAAAAATAAAATCTGGAACCAGAAATTTTTGAAGCTCTTTTTATGTCAACAAGATTGAATTTTTCCATAATCTCATCATGGTGTATTCCTGAGCTTAATTTTATTTGTCCAAATTCTGTTAATAATTTATTTTCTGTTTCGTCTTTTCCGACTGGTGTATCCTTGCTTGAAATATTTGGAATTTTCGCTAATTGCTTAAAAAGATCGGTTTCAACATTTTTTAATTCGCTTGCCATTTTTTTCTCTTCTTGCGATTTTTTTCGTAAATCTAAGATAGTTGCTTGATCAGGTTTTTTATTGCCGGAATTTTGTTTTAAAACACTTCGAGCTTGATCAACTTTTTGTATCAGACTAACTCTTAAAAGATCCAATCGTAAAATTTCATCCAATATTTTTGGATCAAGATTTCTATTGATCAAATTTTCTTTTACCAAACTGGGATTATCTTTAATAAATTTTAGATCAAGCATGCTGACTCCTCTTTAATGCTTCTTTAAATCTACTTATCACAAAATTTTTCTCAAGACCCGCTAAAAACCAACCCGCCTGCGGACCTTGCTTTCGATTTAAAAATAACCTATATATACAACCAAACGCATCGGACGCTGAAATATCCATTTGCGACTTAAGTTCATGAATGGCCTTGTGGATATATTCTCCTATCCATTCTATGTTTTCAATTTTTTCTATCAATTGTTTAATGAATTCTTCTTGATCTTTTTTCAAATCAATTTTTGGTATCGTTTTGCATAACTGATATCTTTCTTCATCGGAAGCATATTTATTAAGCCAATTTTTTATTAAACTAGCTTGTGATTTAAAAAGTTTTTGGCTGGAAATTTTATGATCCGTTCGATTTAAAAACTCTTCTGTTTTTTTCAAATCAAAATTATTAATTTGCAAAGCAAAACTCAAATGACGAAAAGGAATGTTTAGTATCGTTTGATCCTTAGTAACTTCGCTAAAATGATATAAACTTTTTTCTTCTTCAGATGAACTATTATTGAGTATTTTTTGTTCTAAAATAGTATATTCATCTATCAGCTTTAAAAAGCCGCCTCTAAGATCAAAGTCAAGATGACGATCTTTATTTTTAATAAGTAAATATCGCACTAATTCTGGAGCAACAACTTCCAATATTTCCGATGATGAAACAACATTCCCAATGGAAGAACTCATTTTTCCGCTTGTACCTTTTAGATAAACAAACTCATAATTTACTTGATAGGGTGATTTGATCTGATAAATTTCTTCAACGATTTTTTTTGAAGTATCAAAGCTTCCTCCCGCGCTTGAATGATCCTTGCCCATCGGCTCTAAACCAACATCTAGTAAAAACCATCGCGCCGCCCAATCAACTCTCCATGTTAATTTTCCCTGACCCTTGTCGTAATGACTCACACCTTTATTGCCACAACTGCATTGATAGTTAACTGTCTTTTTATCAAGATCAAAACTTACTACTTTCGCGTCAGTAATTTTTCCACAACTGTCACACAGAGGATTGTAGGCAGACCAATCATCACTTAATTCTCTATGACTTATATCTGATAATATTTTCTTTATCTCTTTTGTTTTTTCCAGTGCTATATCAATCCCTTTTGTATAAAATCCCTCTTTATACAACTTGGTTGCGCTTTTATACTCTAAATCTATTCCTAATTTTGGTAAATTATTTAAAAAATCATCTAAAAAATGTTCACTGTATGACCTGTGACAATCACCAAATGGATCGGGAATTTTTGAAAGAGGTTTGCCAATATGCTCTTTGAATTTTGAAGGCAAAAAAGGATACATTTTACGCAAATTGTCAAAATCGTCGGCAATGTAGTAAAACTTTGGATTTTTACCGTTTTGCTTTAATGCTTTATAGCATACATCCGCCACAACAACTTCCCGTAAATTTCCTAAATGAATATAACCCGATGGAGTAATGCCAGTGGCAATAGCATTTATTTTTTTTCCTTTATTATCCGTTATAATTTTCTTTGTCCAGAACACAAATAACTCCAATTATTTATCTTTTGAATTTAATATATCAGATAATAAAAAAGTTAACAATTTATTTACTCTATAGAAAGAACTTTATATTCTAATTTCCCACTCGGTGTATGTACTATAACTACATCTCCCTTTTTTCTTCCAAAAAGAGCTCTTCCGACTGGAGATTCAGAAGATATTTTGCCATTGATTGGATCTGCTTCCGAACTTCCAACGATTTCAATATTTTCTTTTTCTTTTTCAACCATACATACAACACTTGAGCCAATGCCAATTGTGTCATTGCCTTCTTTTTTTACGATTTTAGCATGCTTGACTTTTTCTTCCAATTCTAAAATACGGCTCTCAATAAAGGCCTGTTCGTTTTTTGCATCTTCATATTCTGCGTTCTCTGATAAATCTCCGAATTCTTTGGCAGCTTTTATTCTTTCAATAACGGAGTTGCGTTCATTCTTTTTTAACTGACTCAATTCAAATTTTAATTTTTCTAAGCCCTCTTCAGTGAGATATATGTCTTTTGCCATCTTTCCTCCTAACTAATGAATTTTGGTAGATATAGAATATCAATTTCAACTTTTTATGTCAAGTCGCTTCTTCCGCTTTTTATACCCAAAAAATAGTAATTTTCATTATTACAATATCAAGATTTTACAACTTTGCAAGTAGTTCTTTTTTTATCTTGAATAAAGATATTGATAAATTTGTTTTGCAATCGGAGCTGCCTGATCCCAACCTTCTCCTCCGCCTTCTACAAATACCACAACCGTATAACGTGGATCTTCATAAGGAGCAAACGAAATATACCAAGCGTGAGTTTTATCCTCTGTACCAAATTGAGCTGTGCCTGTTTTTCCAGCTACCTGAACAGGCAAATCTTTTAAACTACGGCTTGAACCATCTGTAACCGCTTGACGCATTCCTTCTCTCACGGTTGATAAATGTTGTTCTGGCACAATTAAATCATTACTTGACTTGAATAAATCTGACTTATCTTGATTGTCAATTGAAGATAAAAGATGAGGGATAATATTTTTTCCATTGTTTGCAATTATTGAAGTTGCCCTTGCCATTTGCAATGGTGAAACTAGTAAACCAGCTTGACCGATAGATAAATGATAAGTATCTCCAATGTACCACCTCTCATTAAATTTTTCCTGTTTATATTTTGGATTAGGAATAAATCCCTTAGCTTCCCCGGGAAGATCAATTCCTGTCTTTGAACCCAGCCCGAATTTTCGAAAGTATTGCTCCATCTTTTCTGATCCTAGTCCATTGATATTTTGATAACCTCCACCTACTATGTAAAAAAATACATTATTTGATTCAGCAATTGCCTTTCTTACATTAGCTGATCCATGTGGCTTATTATCAGGAAAAATCCATTGCCCAATTTGAATTGCCGGAGGTGTAACAAGAACAGTGTTTTTGTCTATTATACCTTCATTTAAAGCTGCAACTGCCATCACAGGTTTGATTGTTGAACCTGAAGGATAAGATCCTGCGATAACACGATTTAATAAGGGCAAAAGCGGATCGTCTAATAATTTTTTATACTCATCAGACTTAATTGGTTTAACAAAAAAATTGTTATCATAACATGGCGTGCTTACCATAGCGTCGATTGCTCCAGTCTGGCTATTCATTACGATTGAAGCAACTTTATTGTTTCCTGTATCCAAAGTATATTGCTTGATTATCTCGCTAACTTTTTTTTGAAGATCAAAGTCTAGGGTTAAATTCACCGTATGTCCAATTTTTGGGCCTTGTCCTGGTTTAGTTTGAACAACCTTACCTTTTGAATCAACTTCTACAATGGAAAAACCATCTTCACCTTTTAAATAATTTTCATAAATTGCTTCAATCCCAGTTCGTCCAACGATTGAATCCAAGCGATATTTTTCTTCTTTATCATTATTTAATTCATCTTCAGAGATTTTCGAAGTATATCCAATAATATGAGCTAAGTTAGCTTCGCTTATATATTCACGGGAAGGATTCTGAACAACTGCAACTCCTTGATAATTAGCGATCTCTACCTGTATCTTTACAGCATCCTCTTGCGTAAGATTCTCTTTTAATGTAACTGGATCAAAATTTTTAAATTGATTCTCTTCAATTTTTTGAAATACTTCCCGCGAAACTTGAAAATTTTCAATCAACTTTTCATACAAACTTAACCTTTCACTTTTTTTACTTGGCAATTCATTAGGATAAACCACCAAATTTAACGATGCTGAATTTTTTAACAAAAAAACGCCATTGCGGTCGAGTATCAACCCTCGAGAAGCAGGAATTACTCTTTTTCTGATAAAATTTCCTTGTGCCGCAAAAAGATTTTGCGAACCTTTAATAATTTGAAGATCCGCAAGTCTTAGTCCAAGGACAACAAAAACAATAATTCCAAAACCAAAAAAAGGATTTACAAACGGTTTAAATAATCTTTTAGATTCTTCTTCGATTTCTTCAATTTCATGACTATCTGCGTCAAAATTTTTTATATCGCTAATTTCTTTATAAGAATTAAATATACTCATTATTTTTTAATATATTTGAATGTAAGAATATTACAAGAATCAACCCTGAAATCAATAATCCTATTAGTAAATTAAAAATATCTGCAAACAGATTATCATACTTAAATATTTCCATAAAAATAAAAATGATTGCGATATATAAAACCCATGCAAATCTGAATTTTGGACTTAACAAATCACGAAGTGCAGTTTTAGATGCGATTATGCAAATAATTAAAAAGAAGATTAAATGTAAGCCAAACCAGTAATATGACAACAGATCTAACACTAGACCTCCAATGATTGCAACATTAAAAAATTCAAAGTTTTTATTACGATAAACAAAAAATAATATTAAAAGCAAAACCAGAGGAAAACGAAAATTGGAAAAATTCAACAATGTCGCTTCTAAAATCGAAAAAATAATTGCCAATAATACAACGAATCCTTGCCTCATAAGATAACATTTATAATTTCGAGTTTATTAAAATTTATTGGAGATTTTACCAAAACAGATTGAAAAATATCATTTTCCTGTGACAATATTTTTTGAACTTCTCCTATTGCAACACCTGGTTTTGTGTTGGGAGTAACCCCAGCAGTAGTTATTAATTCTCCAATAACCGGCTTGCTGTCACGGGGTATATTTTCAACAATAATACCGCTATTGCCACCTGTCATTACTCCAAGACTACGAGTATTTTGCATAATGACTGCAACCTTTACATCATTTCCGGAAATCAATCCCACAAAACTCGAACGATCTCCGATCTCTTTTATAACACCGACCAGAAACCCGTCACAGGTTACTAAATTTTCTTCCCTTATCCCATCTGCTTTTCCAAGGTCGATAGTAATCTGATTCAATGATCCGAATGAGGGCCTTCCGATTACTTGTCCAGTCTTGATTTCAAGATCTGTCCTTCTTGATTTAAAATCTAAGATCTCGCTTAGTTTTTTGTTTTCAAATCTAAGATTTTCTAATTCATTTTTTTGATTTAATAATTCAATATTATTTTTTTTAAGTTCGTTGTTTTCTTTTGCGAGAAGATTAATTGATTTCAAACTTAACCAATAATCTGATATTGATTGATTGCTCAAAACAAATACTCTCGCCACCGGCTTGATATTTTGCCACAATGCCAATCTTACCTGAGCAATTCCGATTAAAAAAATCAACACGATAATTATTACAAAAAGAGTAATTTGCCATTTTATTTTTCTTTTTTTCATAGTTATTTTTTAAATTGAGTCGGCAGCAAAACTTCTTTTAGATTTTCTAAATCTTCAAGCACAATACCAGTTCCTCTTGCAACACAAGTAAGGGGATCGTCGGCTAAGTGGACAGTTGTTCCGGTAGCTTGACTAACCACATGACTCATCCCATTCAAAAGAGCCCCGCCACCTGCTAAATAAATTCCTTTTTGCATAATATCAGCCACTAATTCAGGAGGCGTTTCTTCAATGGTCACTTTTATCGCTTCAATTATTTGAGCAATTGATTTAGCGATAGCTTTTCTAATTTGTTCATCGGTTACCATAATTTGTTTTGGCAACCCGCTAACTAAGTCACGACCGCGCATAGCCATTTTTCTTTTTTCCTTACCAGAAACAACATTTCCTATGTGTATTTTTATATCTTCTGCGGTTCTTTCTCCCAACAAAAGATTAAATTCATTTCGAGCAAAATTAATAATATCTTGGTTGAGCTCATCTCCTGCAATTCTTAAACTTCTGGAAGCAACAATCCCACCTAGCGATATTACAGCTACCTCTGTCGTTCCTCCTCCTATGTCTACAATCATACTTCCAGTTGCTTCTTGAATAGGAAGTCGAGCTCCGATCGCGGCAGATATCGGTTCTTCAATCAGATACACCTCACGAGCTCCGGCATTTATTGATGCTTCTTCAACAGCACGACGTTCAACTTCTGTTACTCCATAAGGTATTCCAATCACTACTCTTGGTTTTGGTACAAGTGAAAATTTTTCTCTGTGCACCTTTTCAATAAAATAACGCATCATCTGCTCAGTAACTTCAAAATCAGAAACTACTCCATCAACCAAAGGTCTGATTGCGACAATATAGGATGGGGTTCTGCCGACCATTTTTCTTGCTTCATCTCCAATTGCTAGTATCTTTTTAGTTTTTGCGTTTATTGCTACAACAGAAGGTTCATTTATTGTGATGCCCTTGCCCCTCACATAAACTAAAGAATTAGCAGTGCCCAAGTCCACTCCTATATCATATGAAAAAAATCCAAATAATTTATTAAACATCCTGAAGCAATATTACTAAAACACCCTTAAGAAGTCAAAACTTTACTGTTATCACGTTTTTTCATAGGAATGGAAATATGTAAAAAGCTGGTATTACGAATATTAATGTCTGACTTTGTTAATACTCTAGCAAACTTTGATTTAATCTTTGGATTTTGGGAGAAGATGTATCCTTGATAATCAATCTTAATCTCGTAATTACCTTTTTGAAGCAGAATGAGAGCTTTGCCAAGTTCGTTTGTGATCAGTGTTGATTTAAGCATTTTAGATTCTTGATCAAAGATCATAATCACAGCTTTTGCGATAGGTTTTCCTGTGTCACTATCATATACAAACAATTGACGATTGTCTTTGAAAAATTTTCTAATTAAGAAAAATATTAAAATTAATGCATAAATTAATAATACAAGAAAAGCTTTCAAGTCTGGCTTAATAGCGTATGATACCAAAGATAACACTCCACCGACTAACAAGAATGGAATAGTAGTATAACTAATTGTAGATTCAAGCAAACTAACAAATTGTCTGAATGTAACTTTAAGTTTAATAAAGAAAGTCCAGTTTGGATTTTTAGGATCAATAGGAATAACCAAGCTGATGTTTGAACGATCTTCTTTTAGAGTAAAAGATTGACCCAGATAACGATCGGAATATGGTAATGTGCTTGGATTTACTGTATCTCTAGGAAAGAATGTTGCAGGAAATTGATAGCCCTCTTTTGAAACTGTACAATGATAAGTTTCGGCGGGAGCATTAAATGAGAATCTTCCATCAGCGTCTGTAACTTTTGTATCCATTAATTTTTTAGTCTTAGTCTCATAAAGACGAACTATAGCAGTAGATATTCGTTTGCCACTTAAACTATCAAATACTACTCCCCATGGTTTTTTTCTTCTGCGCAAATGAGCAACTTGCAAAAGAGCAGTTAAACCATAAGCAGCAAAATGAAATGTTTGAGGGATTGCAGTCAAAGCTTGTAAAACCAAAGTGGTTAAGGCAAAGCTTGCTCCTACTTCAGATAAGGGTTTTAAAATTTTTTGGGTTAAATTTTGTATTAATTCGCTGTTACGAAGTATATCAAGAGCTTTTTGTAAAACTGTTGCCGGCACTACTTCCAAAAATTGAGTTTGATCCAATACTTGATTGTCGGTTTCATTTTTAGCATACAAAACTGTGCTTAATGGAGATGTTCCTGATACTTTGAATATTGCTTTACCGTTACTGTCTGTAGTGGCTTGAGTTGGATTTGTCTTTAAATCTAGATTTTTTGGCAGAGGATAAATAGTGACAGACTTACCTTCGATTGGATTGTTGTACTTGTCAACAATTTTGACTGTGGCTGTCGTCTCAGAATCAACCGCGATTTTGTTTGAATAAATAGTAAATTGAGAATCGTTGGCAGAAGGACTGGCTGTAGTTACTTCTATGGGAATATTTGTTACAGAAAGGTTTGTTCCTTCATCAAAAACAGAAATATTGCGCATTCCGGCACTATACAATCTTAGAACAAATGATTTTCCTCCTGCGTCTGAAGTTGAATAATCAACTGTATTTAAACTTTCTGCAAGAGCGGTTTTGATAGAAAAATTTTTAGGTTTATCTTTTGATTTTTGATTTAGTGATATTTGAGTTCTATCATCGCTGGTAATGATTTTTAATCTGCTGTTTTTGCTTAAATTAGCTTTGTTTGAAAATTGATCATACCATCTAGCTGTAGCATAGATATTATCTCCAGCAGTAACTTTTTGAGGAATACCGTAAATTTTAAAAGTAGTTGGAGCTAAAGCTTTAAACTTAATCGAAGGACGAGGATCGAGATAGATATTAAAATCTTGAGCAAGGGCTAATAGAGATGAAGCGCCAGATTTAGTCGAGTGAAGACTGAAAGTAATTTCTCCTTGTTCTCCAGTCAAACCAATCGGCTGAGTAATACTATCTTCTGCTCTATTGGAGAATATCTTAATAGATGATCCGACCACCGTATTCCCATATCTATCATAAAGTAAAATCTGACAACTGACATTATCAGTTGATGAAACATCTACTTCCGTTTGGTTGCAGGTAAATTGTGAGTTTGTAGTTGAAATAGCTCCAGGATTAATTACAAATGTATTTGTTTTTGTACCAAAAGAAGAAGTAGATGTGATGGTGGTAGATTTACTTTCTAAAGAGTCAAGATACCAAAAATCTACGCTTGAAGAACCAGCTGGGATAGTAATACTTGAGAGATCATAAGCGCCATATTCGGAAGAAGAAAAGAACGCTCGAGTTGAAGAGCTTGATAGATTGACAACAGTATCTGAAGCAGAAGTCGTGGTATTGCCGTAAGGGTCTTTGAGCGTGATCGTTCCCTTAGTCGGTGATCCGGCAATGATTGAAGAAGGAAAAGAGATTACTGTTTGAGAAGGATCTCCCGGATTTATCGAAATAGAGGAGGACGATCCAGTAGTTAAAGCCATGTTTGGATCTTGAGCGCTGACATTCCAAGTGCCTGCTGTATGAAAGATTAAGCTTACTGTACCAATTCCGCAGTCAGGATCTCCTTCTTGTTTGTTTACCTGTACACAGGTTCCGTCTTGAGTTAGCTGAAATTGCCCGGGAGAGTTATCATTTGGATCGCTCGTACCGACATTAACAAAAGAAGCGTTACCTCTATCTAAAATATTATTTTCATCAACAGCATAAACGGTTGCTGTAAAAGCAACCCCTGCTTTTTGAGCAGTTGGAGTACCAATTATTCCAACCCCATCAACAAAATCCTGGCCGGGTAATTTGATTAAATATTTAGTTGCCGTCGCGTTTGCGGGAGAATGATATTGCATAACGTTATTAAACTCTTGACGGATTGGACTAAATACAAGATAATCATTAAATGAAAATATCATACTATAGTGAAATTCGATACCATGTTGATAGTTAGTCCAGTTTGCTCCTAAATCTTGGGAAGAGCATATTCCTCTACTATGTGAAACAACTAAAACATTGTCCTGTTTATTTAAATTATAAAAATAGTTTGAACCACATATTGAAATTTCTTCCCAACTATTACCCTGATTTACGGTTTTATATAGTGCTCCACCTAATGCATATCCCTCCGTTGAACTAAGTTTAGTAAATGATGTTATCTCAATAGGACTATCAAGCACATAATTAAAAGTATTACCAGCATCTTCAGAGAGAATAATCCCGCTTCCAGTACTTACTGTAATATGTTGGGCATCAAAAACCAAAATACTTGATGATTCTCGATATATATCATTTTCATTAGATACCCAGTTAGCCCCATTGTCTGTGCTTAACATTTTAAAATTGTAACCTACCGCAATCAAGCTTTGTGCCATCGAATCAACAACATCAATATCAGAAATAAAAGCTTCATCTAAATCTATATCAACATTAGCTGTATCCCAAGTTACTCCTTTATCTCTGGTGTATCTAATAAAATGCAGACCAACAGCAACAGCATTATTAGAATCAATAATTACTAGTTTTGTTAATTCCCAAAATCCTGTACTTCGATCAATCCAAGTTGCTCCACCATCAGAAGAAGTAATAATTTTTCCACCTGATCCAACAGCTACAAAATTATTTTCATCAAAAACACCAGAAGAAAGCATGCGCGTAGATGTTGGATTAACTATCTCTTCCCAATCCTTTCCAACATTTGTTGTTTTATAAATAGTACTTCCCATAATAAAACTACATGTTGCATTGATTTTTAAAATTGAGCCCGCAAAAGCAGATAATTCTTGATTGATTTGGATCCAAGTAGCTCCTCCATTAGTAGACGCAACAATTCTTCCATTGCTTCCATACGCATATAAAGTATTATTAATTTGTGTAAATCTTGATAAAAATGGTTTATCGGAAGCTGAATACTTTGACCAACTTTCTCCATTGTTAGTAGAAACATACACGCTATCCGAAGTTAAAAGCGCGAGAGTGTTAGTATCAAAAATTATAATATCGGATAAATAATCCGTAAAAACTTGGTTTGTCCAATTAAGCCCTTTATTGTCAGAAATAATTATTGTATTCTCTGCAATAGCTAAGTATCGCTCCTGACTGGTGATTATTTTAGCAATATTTTTTGTTATGCCACTATTGCGGAAACTCCAAGACTCGCCTTGATCTGAAGAAGTAAAAATCATTCCATTGCTACCGCCAATAATAATATCGTTTGTATCACTCTTTGCAATAGCATTTATAAAATTATCTTCATAATTATCAAAGATTACAGTTCGCCATGAATCGCCATCATCATCTGATATAGCAACTTTATAATAAAGCGGCTCATGCCCTCCCTTCACAATAATTCTTCCTGTAGATAATTGAACATAATAATAAGATAAGCCAACCAATCCATTATTCTTTAATGTCCAACTAGCTCCTTCATTATCTGATAAAAGTATTTTTCCACTTTCTCCAACAATAAAATATCGATTCGACAATAATTTTGTTATTGAAAACAAACAACTAGTTGAACCACTTTCTATAGTCGACCAACTCAATCCATCAAAACGAATTATCGTCCCTTCCCTCCCAACTGCGATGACATTATTAGAAGATACACAAATAATATCGTGCAATGTTTGACTTGATCCAGTATAAATTTGTTCCCAATCACGATTCTGAATTTTTCGAAGAGTAGAAGTACCGCTAACTGCCCATAATGTTCCGTCAGAACAAGAAGTAATTTTATTTATTGTTTCACCGGTTGGCTTTGGGGTAACCCACTCCCACCGTGGAAAATCATATGTTGTAACAGCTTTAGTTTGTTTTGTATTAATATTTAAACCATTATAGAATCCGAGACCAAGGGTAAAAATATATACCAATAAAACCATCCAGTGAGCTGGTTTTGCCCAAGGAGTAATATGCCAACGATAATACCAACCAAAATGCATCCTTAATCTTTCATGAATTGGTGTCATAAAAGAAAATAAGGTTTTGGTAGATTTTTGAATTTTAGCAATTTCTATGTCTAGATTATTCAAATCCCTCCCGTCATGTTTGCGATAAGCATTTTCCCCCATATTATGCTTTCTCATATTTTACCCCGATCAAAAACTACATATACTATTTAATTATCATAATTATTATACCAATGTGCAATACAAACTCAAAATTAAAAATGAAGTCAAAATAATAAATCTTAAATATCAATCAATATTCTTTTAATCATAAAACGAGGACTGTCCGCCGGTTGGCGGAAAATCGTGAATGAAATTCAAGAAGAGTTCCGCAGTATTATGATAACCGTTACTATATGTCACGCCTCATATTTCACATGGTATTGACAAATAACCAAGTGGATAAGAGGATGATACATTTAAATACGTGCCGAGATAGGGATTATTAAGGGTGTAGGGGCGGGCTTCGTAACTTTGAGTCCCTCACCCTTAATAAAAATATATTTAATTATAAAAATTACACTTTGATTTTTTCATTTTAAACTAATTCTAGCTCCCCGATACGCCGTATTTTGCAATATTATTTTGATGTTCTTGAAGAGTCTTTGAATAAATTATTTTGCTATCCCGAGAATGAAAATAATAAAGATAATCATTTTTCGTAGGTTCAAGAGATGCTTTTATAGAATCCAAGCCGGGATTGCAAATTGGTCCGGGTGGAAGCCCTTTATTTTTGTAAGTATTATATAAAGAATTGATTGATTGAATATCCGATCTATTGATTTGCTCCCAGCTACCCTTTGCATATTGAACTGTTGCATCAATATCTAGAGTCATATTGATATCCAATCGATTCTGAATTATAGATGCTATCATCTTTCTCTCTTCATTTGTTTTACCCTCTCTCTCTAAAAGAGAGGCAACAATTAACGAATCTTTTGTAACATTCAACCCCTCGATCCTTCTCGTAAAATTATCTTTTAAGATTTTTATAATATCATCTAGTGTACTATTTTCTGCAATGCGATAAGTGTCAGGAAACAAGTAACCTTCTTCTTTAGAAAATGCGCTGTAAGCTTCTTGATAATCAACCAATTTCTTTTCTGCTAAATTCTTTGCTATCTCCCATGAAGACTGTCCTTCTTTGATCAATATTTTATTTTCATTGACTTGCGCATTGGTTAAAATATCGGTAATTTTAATCAAATTGTAATTGGGAGAAAGCGAGTATTTGCCACTTTTTATCTTTGATTGCATCACCGCCCAATAACCAAAAGTTGTCCACTTGTTAGTTACAATTCCCTTCTCGGCTAATTTCTGAGCAATATCTATTTTTTTCTCTTTTGGAATAATTTCAAATTCTACATAACCGCCTTCTGGGGATGGCGGAGTTGTAACATTGTAATAAAAAAATACTAAGCTCCCCGCCAAAATGGCTAAAATTAAAAACATAATTGATAATATAATAAGTTTAAATATTTTCATCGATATATTGTTGCAAAATAATCTTAGCGGAAGCTTGATCGCTTCTTTTTTTTATTTCTTGCCAAGGTGTCTTTTCTTGTTTTAATATTTGTTCTGCTTGTTTTGTGGTCAATGTTTCATCAGTAAAATAAATTGGAATGCTTATTTTACTTTCGATTTGTTTAATTTGCTCTTCAATTGAGTTTAAGGAGCTGGAATATTGCTGTCCCAGTGGCTTTCCTATTACGAGATAATCAATTTCTTCTTTTTTTATGATTTCAATTAGTCTTACACATAGCTGATCTATGTGTGTAAAATTTATTGTATCATATTCTAATGCTCTAAATGTGCCAACTGCAATTCCGGCTCTTTGAGGGCCTAAATCTATTCCAAGTCCTTTTTTCATTAGTTTTGTAGCTCAATTTTAATATTGCTTTTTAATATTGCATTTTTCTTCCAAAATCCGGGTGAATGATAAATTTTGATCTCTTCACTTGATGGTATCTTTTGTTTGATTATCTTATCTGTGTCAGAATCTGATTTAAACACCAATGACTGCAAAAGAGCATCTTGATCAAAACTAGGGATAATTTTTCCTTGCAAATCAATTTCAACAGGAAGCGATGAATCAGAAAAATTCGTTCCCCCAACTTCAATAGCAATTTTTTTGCTTTCATCAGTTTTAATTGTTTTTCCTTCGCTAAATTCCTTTTTTGCCAAACTAATTGCTTTATCTATCGCTGGCTGATAGTCAAATACTAAGAGCTTTCCCTTGCCTATTATCTTGTAATTAAACCTTTCTACTTCGTTTCCAACTTTTTCAGAAGCAGTTGTTTCGCTCAATTCTACTTGAAGGGCTTTTTCTAGAATAACTGACTGAGAATTCTCTGTCTTTATCTTTTCCAAAAGAGTTGTTTTAAGTTTTTCACTGTATTCTTCTTTTGCCTTTTCCAAATCTGCTTCAGATACTATTGTCAACTGCTTTGTTGTTCCCCCACTTAAGGATTCAGTAATTTGACCATAAATTTTATCGGGAGCGCCAACAATTACAAATTTTCCAGCATCAATATTATATGATTCTCCAGACTCTAATGCCTCTACAGATACCGTGACCTTTCCGGGACTGATCGAACCCTGAGAAAGAGTTGCTCCCGGAACAGTAAATGCTGATTTAGCAAGAAAAGTTTTTCCCGAAGAAGTTAACTTCGTGCCAGAATTATATGAATGAGAAAGGGTGTCCCATCCGTTATAGACGGTGACATCTCCGCTTGCTTTTGTTCCTACATCTTTTTTACCCGTTGCGGTTGCTTCACCTTCGCTTGTAGCTTCCACAGTAACGGCTTTTCCGATAATATATGCTTCTTCCGCGCTGTCTAAAACACTACTTTGATCTGCATATATAACGATGGGTATTTTCTTGGCATAATCTTCTGTTTTAACTACCACAGAAATCGTAGTTCTGGGCAAAATAGTAATTCCAGCACCAAAAATAGCAAAAACTCCAAAAATAAAAATGCCTATTATTATTGCTCGCTTGCGAATTCTTTGTTCGCTAATCTTCTTAAAGGGGGTTATCTTAATCGGAGTTTGAATTTCTGGCTGTGACTCAATTTGATCGTTGTCGCTAATTTGAGTTATTATTGATTTTGCTTCTTCTTTCTCTCGCGAATGAATCTGACTGGCTGTCTTCGCAATAAAACCGGTATTTTCAACAATATCTTCTTCTTCTGTATCATCAACTTCTTCTTGTGCGATTGATTGAGAATCTTTATCATCATTTAAGCTCTTCTCATCTTCGGGTGTAATTTTTTTTGAACTAAATTGCGGTTTTTCTTCTTCGCCTTGTTCTGAATCTTTATTGTAATAACTTACTTCCAAATCTTGTGTGTCTGCGCTTGTGGAATCCGCTTTTATGATTTCTTCTTCTTGAGGCTTCTCTATCTCGGGAGTAATAGGTTTTTTGTCTTTTAGTGATTTAAAAACCGGCAAACCCGCTTGAATAGCTAAATTTTTTCCTACAGAATCACTGGTAATGATATCAAGAGATATTTTTGCTTTTTTTGATTCTTTTTTTAAAATTCTTAAATTTACCAAACTTTGTAATAAAATTGATCCTTTTGGCGCAACAATGGCAATCTCTTTTTCAGGACTTTTCCGTAATTTATCAATAATGTTTGTAATCTCTTCGTCTGGTTCGATATATATATTATGGCGCATATTTCTCCTATTTTCTCAAATCTGCGGTCACTTGTTTTATAACGTGATCTATTACATCAATGGGACCAGCGATATCTAGAGCAAGATTCGCTAAAGCCATTGGAGTTACATCTGAAACATGAATTAAATCTCCTGTTTCATCTTCTATATTAACCACATCTTTAGGATTGATAAAGTGGATCGTTGGTTTTTTGGCAAATGGCAGATCTTTGTACCAATCTGGTGATTTTAATATTTCTTGAATTTCAGGTAGATTTACCCCTCCTCCGCAAAGCATTATCTTTGATGGCAAAATATCCACAGAAGAGAACTCCTCTAAGGTTAACTCTACACCGGACAACCATACTTGCGCATCATTGATTAGCCCGTGCGAAATTATTTTTATATCTTCTTTTGGAAGATTTTCAGCAGAATAATTTATCTTGATTTTTTCCGCTTCAGAAAATTTTTCATTCATAATTTCTGCTACTCGTTTTGTAAATGTCCTACCTCCCAAGGCAAACATTTTGGTGCCGACAAGTCCTCCATTATCAACTAAAGCAATGTCTGTCGTACCGCCTCCGATGTCAATGAAAATTCCGGAAAAATCATTTGCTTCTTTTGGTTCAAGACATTTAGCTACAGCGTATGGTTCTGCCACAATACTGATTAGATTTAGTTCTAGTTCGCTAGCGATGGTTTGCAATGCCCCAAATTGCACAACCGGTGCAAATGAATTATATATGCCAACTTGCACTTCTTTTCCTTGAAATCCAATTGGATTAGTAACTTTATATCCATCAATTTCAATCGAAGCAATCGCAGCATTAACAAGCTTGATATCAACTTCTTCCCTTCCAGTTTCATATACTAGCACTTGTCTTGCTCTTTTAAAGGCGCGCGCTTGCACTTTTGAGATGATTTGCTCCAGCTCTGAAGATGTAATTTTTGCTTTTGGTTCATCTCTAGAATATTTTACAGAAGTTGTCGTGCCCTTGACTAGCTCGCCGGCAATTCCGATGATTACTTGTTCAGGTAAAATTCCGGCTTGAGTGGCCGCTTGCTCCAGTGCTGATTCACAGTTTTTTATTACTCCGGCAATATCTGTAACGCCTCCGCCGGATATATCAGACAATTTTTGCCTTTGTCGCCCAACTCCTTTTACCTTTCCTTTTCCTTCGACAATTTGAACAATTAGAACCTTTACAAATTCTGTTCCAATATCAAGAGATATAAACCAGTCGTCATCTGTCTTTTTTACTTTAAAAAAATTAAACAATCCCATTTCCCTCCACTTTATACTATTATATACTACCGCAAAATTTAGTTAAATACTACAAATATGTATATAATAAATTATGGCTCGAAAAATATTATATCTGTTCTTCCTTTTAATTATTTTTTCTCCTGTTTTAGTTCGAGCTAAAACACAGGTTGACATTGATGCAACTACTCCTTCAAAAATATTCTGCGAATATCCCTTTGTGGCAAGTTTTCATTTAGAGAGTATCTCTCCTCAAGACAATTTCAAAGCTCGCGCATGGGCAGTTGATAGTTACGATAAATATATATCAAGCCAAAATTGGGATAATGAATCTTCATGGAAAACAGCTACAAGATACTATGCCAACTTTGAAGGACTGACGGGCACTCTTTTAATTAAAATTATCGACTGCAAAAAAAATGTTGCCGGCATAAAAATTGGTATAAATATTTGTGCGAAAGAAAATAGTTGTGCCAGTTATATATCTAAAACTTTCAATCTAACCTTAGTAACAGATCAACAAAGATCAATATCAATATCAAATTTGACAGACGATATAAGCTCCTTGTATTTTTCCGACACAGGCAATGAGATTATAGAACCATTTTGCCCTCCGGAAAATTGCACGACTGATAAAATCTTACTCCCTCAAAACAAAGATTCACTCAATATCTATTCTCTGGAAGATAACAGTTTAAAAGGCGCTATCTCAATCAATGAAATAGAAGCAATTTTTCAACCACAAGAATACCAATGTCTTAATACGGCAAACAAAATTTCCGCTTATACTTATACCCGATATTTTCCCGAACTGCCAGATTGTATTGATGCTAATAAAATATGGTGGATAAACAAAAATAACACACAATACAACAATGGATTTATTATACCAAGCGAACAATTGTCTGAAATACTTCAGATTATATTATTTCCCCACAACCATATAAAAATAGAGGCGCTAGATATCAACCCCATAATTTTTCCGAGTAAGTTAGTGAGTGAATTATACCCAACAGGAGAAGAATGGATAGAATTTTTCAATCCGACTCAAAACGATATTGAATTGTGCAATTTTATTATCGATGATGGCCCTGCTGGCTCATCACCTTTTGAAATTACTCAAGATTGTATTATAAAAAGCCAAGAATACAAGATTATTCATCTTCCTCGTCATATTTTTAACGACACAGGAGATTCTTTCTTTCTCACAGATCCCTTTGGAAAAATTATTGAACAGTTTAATTATCAAAAAATAAAAATCGATCAATCGCTTATTTTTTATGAAAATCTCTGGCAAATTACTGATAATCCCACAAAAGGAGAACAAAATATTTATTATCAAAAACCAACTGCTAAAAAAATAGAGAATATTGAAGTTGATGCTGACAATCAAATTTATGAAATAAAAATATATCAAGCTTCAGAATATTTAGATAAATTGGTAAAAATAACCGGTTACATTGTGAATCCTTCAGGAAATACTTGGTGGCTTGAAGATGAAACCGGAAAGATAAAAATTTACTTGCAACCAAAACGAAACATAAAGCATGAAAGGTATTATTCAGGACTAAGAATGACAGTAATCGGAAGAGTTAATTTATACAGAGGCATTTTAAGAATTTTACCTGAAAAAGCAGAGCATTTAATTTTACTTGAACACAAAGTCAAAGCTCAAACATCGACAAATAATACCACTACGAAAAAAAATAACTCTCCTCCTAAAAAAATTACAATTAAAGCGACTAATGCTTCTTTTGCTCAAAATACCGAACAATTCGATCCTCTTGCCACTCCTGTTAAGCTTACAAAAACAAATAACTCAAATTTATCCTTGAAATTTGATATTTTGATTGTTATAATTAGTTGTATTTGTCTAACTTTTATATTCTATGAAAACATTACAAAATATCGAATTGTCAAAAAGTAAACTAGATCCGATTATAAAAATACTGCAAGGTGAAATAAATAAAGGAGTCAGACTTATTTTATTATCTGGAGAACTTGGATCGGGAAAAACTTATCTGACCCAAAAATTAATTCGTCATTTCATACCTACCACAATAGTGCAGTCACCAACTTTTGTAATCGAAAAGGTATATACATCAAAAAGTGATAAATACAAATTTAAATATTTGCACCATCTAGATTTGTACAGATTAAAATATTACTCTGAATTTATAGATTTAGGGATTCCCGATCTAATGAGAAATATGGAACACTTGTTTATCATAGAGTGGCCGGAATTAATTGAAAATAAAACTAATTCTTGGATAAAAATTGACATAAGCAACATATCAAATGGTAAAAAAAGGAAATACACAATCAGTCGCAAGTCTTAACTTAGACATTTGTGGCATAGAGGATAGCAAAATTTGGCTTTTAAAGCCAAAGCCAATTTTAATATTTCAAGAAAAAAGCAATCAATACAAAAATGAAAACATATTGGCAAAAATCGTCGAAGCTATAAAAAAATATGATCTTGATTTTAGCCAAATAGAAAAAATATATATATGCTGTGGACCCGGTTCGTATATAAATTCAAGAGTAGTCTCAGTAATGTTCAATTTGATTGCTCAAAATTACAACAATACACTTTACCAATATCATCATAACCAAAGTTATCTCAAAGCAAAAACAGTAGATAAAATTACTCCCACATATCAAGACCGCTGAAGTAAAATATCCAAAATATACGATGCCATTAAAAGCATAACTAATCCTATGATTGTAGATACAATAATGTTTTTTGAAGTGCCGATCTTATTTGGATCGCCTTGAGAAGTTACATACTGTATTCCCGCATAAATCAACATCATAACAGCTAAAGCCACTCCTATGGGAATAATCTTAGGCATTATAACATTAACATAGTCTTGAAAACCTGAAAATTCTGTATTTCCCGACCCAATACCATAATCAAGCCCGCCTTTTGCTTTCTGAGCAAACGCAACAATAGTAGATAAAGTTTGGGAAATCAAAAAAGTTCCCAATATTGACACCTTAAATATTCCCCTCTTACTTTTCATTTATTTTTATAATACAATAGAAAAGTTGTATATTCAACAGTTTGTAAAAATCAACCCTTTTGTTAAAATAAAAATATAAAAATGGATGGATTAAAAAATTTAAGAGTAGAAAAATCACAAGCTAAGACATTGCAAGCTTTTCAGCAGGCAACAAAGCCAAAAAACAAAAAGAAATTTTTTAATTTGAAAAAAATACTATTAGGATGTCTATTGATCATAATAATCGGCTTGGGTTGGCTAACTTACACAGGATTTAAAACATTTAAGGCGATTTCGGAAGGCGACAATAATATTTTTAAAATTTTTGGCAAAGAACAGACCGAGCTTAAGTCAACCGATGGAAGAACTAATATTTTAATTTTGGGAAACGGAGGAGAAAATCATCCGGGTGGCAATCTTACAGATACTATTATGATTGCCTCTATTGACAACCAAAACAAAAAATTGGCGCTTATCTCTATCCCTAGAGATCTATATGTCACAATTCCGAGCCATGGAAAAAACAAAATCAATTCAGCATTTAGTCTAGGATTGTCAAATAAAAAAAATCTAAACGAAGGTATTGATTTAATAGAAAAAACAATATCACAAACCTTTGACATTGAAATGCACTATTATTTCAAGGGTGATTTTTTAGCTTTAACAAAAATCGTTGATTCTGTAGGAGGAATTACCATCGATGTTCCGGAAGCGATCAATGATCCTTATTATCCAGATGAAAAAATGATCGGTTACGCTCCGTTCAAGTTATCAGCAGGAAAACAAACTCTTGACGGTAAAACAGCTCTAAAATATGCTCGCACCCGTAAAACAACATCTGATTTCGATCGCTCGCGTCGTCAACAAGAGATTCTTTTAGCTTTAAAGGAAAAAATCATTTCTGCTCAAACTCTTTCTAATCCTAAAAAACTTACTGAAATTACCGGAGCCCTTCAAGATCATATACGCACAAATCTGGGAATCAATGAAATAAAATATCTTTATACACTATCATCAAATTTTACATCATCAAATGTTATAACCAAAGTTTTCGATACATCACCAACAGGAGGATTAATTTCGGACAATGGAACATCCAACCTTGTTCCACGAACAGGTAACTTTAATGCAATGAGCGAACAAGTAAAAAATATTTTTCAAGCTATTCCTAATGCCGGAACTGTTGAGATTAAAAACGCTACAGGCAAAAAAAACGGAGCTGATACACTTGAAGATTTATTAACAAGCTACGGATTTACTATCAGCAAAAACAAACAAATCTCTACCGCAAAAACAAGCTCAATCAGCGCAAAAAGCTCTGATGAAAAATCAAATAGCTTGACATTAGTTAAAAATAGTATAAATATTGCTTCTGTAACAACTGACGAAAAAATATCAACTGACTTTGTGATTACAGTAGGAACAGACTATGTCCCTAAAAAAATTCTTTATTGATTTTTTATTCAAAATATCTACTCCTTCAAAAATAATTTTTTTGGTTGTTTCAATTATTGATGTGGCAGGTTACTGGTATTATAGCTATGAACAAAATTTGTGGCTAAAGATAGTGCTTATACTTTTGACGACTTACGCATATCTCTGGCTTGTTTTAAAAAACGAATACCAACTAATCTCTTTATTAAATATCTACTTAATTACCCGAAACCTATACTTTGCTTATGTAGATTCATATTTGGACTTTAAGCCACTCTTAATCTTGTGCTTCATATCATCGCTTATAATTGTCTACTTTTCACTGGAAGTTCAAAAAATAAAAGGAGAATCTCATCTTTTAAGCCATTCATGGGTATATACTTTATTTGGAGCACTAACCATTACTCAACTATTTTTACTTTTATCTTATTGGAACAATGTACCACGCCCTACAAAAGCTATATTGATCACGATCACATACTATTTTCTAATAAGAACTATTGACATTGAAGATGAAAATGACTTTAATTTAAAGAAATTAGTATATCTTTTAATTTTAACTGTGATATTATTAGTTACGATAATTTATAGCATAAGCTGGAAGGAAATATAATGATTAAAATAAAACTACCCTTAATAAAGCTCGCAAAAAAAAGAAAAGACAAAATCCCTACAGAATACGTCAACAAAAAATCAAAATCAAAGATCAAGATTTCAAATTTTGTTACAAATATAAAAAATAAGATTTCTCCTTTTGCAATAAAATTTAAAGAAAAAATTCTTACAATCTGGTATTGGATAAAAATCAGAACTTCCAGAAGATTAGTATATTCTATACTGCTCATCTTAATCGTGGCATATATTTCTCTTACAATCACGTTGAGTTATCAAATTTTAGCTAATTATCGACAAGATAACTTTGCAAGAAAAGCTATAAAATTCTTTCCTATCCCGGTTGCCTATATCGGAAATAACTTTATTTTTGCCGGAGATTATTTTGCACGACTAGCCCTGATAGAAAAATACAACACTGTTAGCGACCAATCTAATCAAGACAAAGAATTAATTACCCAAGATATTATTCAAAAAATAATATTCACAGAAAGCCTTCGTCAAATTGCCTATAAAAATAAAATCAAGCTCACCCAAAAAGAAATTGACTCTGAATATGAAAGCATTATTTCAACCTTACCGGACCCAAGCAAAGCTCCTGAAGAAATTATGAATCTTTATAATTTAACTGTTCCTGAATTCAAAAAATTCGTATCTGAAGTTGCTATAGAAAATAAAGTATTATCAGAAAAATTAGTATCGTATAATCTTGCTCATATTTTAATTACTGACGAAAAAACAGCAAACGAAGTACTGGGAAAAGCAAAAGCAGGTGATGATTTTGGAGAATTAGCAAAAAAATACTCTGAAGACAAATATACCAGAGACAGTGGTGGAGAACTTGGTTTTGTAGATCGTGATACTGCAAATCAGGGTTTAGGAAAAGACTTTGATGATATGGCTTTTTCAATTCCTGAAAACGGCAAAGTTGGAGAAAAATTGGCAAAATCAGAATATGGATTTCATATTATCAAACTGATCGAGAAAAAAGGAGAAATAAATTCCGGCTTGATTGACTGGGTCAACGATTATAAATCTAAAGTTAAGGTAGTTAATTACTTTGATTCTGCAAAAAAAACTAAAGACAAGATTAACAGCTGGCTTTAATAAACTTAGCTGGTATTATTTGATATTTTGATTTTAATATTTGAAAAATACCAATTTTTAGGTTATAATTTGATTGTTACGTTTATAAAATCAAATATGGTCTCGTGGTGTAGTGGCCTAACATGTCTCCCTGTCACGGAGAAGATCGCCGGTTCGAATCCGGTCGAGACCGCCATAGAAAAAATGATCACCTTGTTTTCTGTATTGCCGATTTTAATCTAATATAAGGTGAGAACCGACATCTACCGAGTGTAGATTATTATCAACAAAGTTTTTAAAATCATCAATTAATTACAAATGGGAGGGAATATGGATAATCAAAATCAAACTAATCCATCAGTTACCGATGAGGATATGGAGCCAAGCGATCCAGAATTGCAGAAAGAACCAAAAAAGCACAAAAAAATCCTTGAGTGGATATTTTGGGTAATTTTGGTAATAGTGGTGTTGTTCGGTATCTACCTATATCTGTAATAATATATATTTATATAGTTTACAATTTCAATAAAATTTCTGTATTTGCAGTTTATTTTTTTTGAGATAAAGTAAAATTATAGACAAAATAAATTTTATTGATAAAAGATGACTACTAAAAAAATCTTAATAAGCAAATTAAAGAAAGATAAAATATTACGAACAAAAGAAATTATCAGTGCATTTGAAATAATTGACAGAAAAAATTTTGTATTGCTCAAAGATAAAAATAAGGCATACTGGGATATTGCTCTTTCTATCGGATTTGGACAGACCATTTCACAACCTACCACAATAGCATTTATGCTAGAGTTATTAGGTCCGCAACTTGGAGATAGGATCTTAGATATTGGCACTGGCTCAGGTTGGTCAACTGCACTTCTGGCAGACATTGTGGGGAGTGAAGGAGAAGTACATGGCACTGAAATAATTTCAGAATTGGTAAAATTTGGTCAAAATAATTTGTTAAAATACCAATTTGAAAATGCGTATATACACAAAGCAAAAAATATTTTAGGTTTAGCCAAATATGCTCCTTACGACAAAATATTAGTTTCAGCTACGGCAAATTCAGTACCAAAAACACTAATCAATCAACTAAAAAATGGTGGAATTTTAGTAATGCCTATCAAAGAATCCATTTACAAAATTACAAAAATCAACCGAAATCGCTACACTACCGAAGATTTTTTCGGATTTATGTTTGTTCCTCTAATAGTAAAAAAATCCTTCGGCTAAAAAATTAAATGTATAAAAAATGATAATCAAAAGAAATAAATCTATAAAAATTATACTATTTTGGTTTGGATTCTGTATTTTTTTATTTGGAATAATTTTGTTTATTCTCAAATTTGAAAATTCAAACACTGCTTTAAATGATACGATATCTTCAGTCGCAACTCCAAGCCCATCCCCCGAGACAATCGATTGGAGTTTAACCGCGATCGGAGATATTATGCTTTCAAGGAATGTTCAAACTACATCCCTGAAACAACCAAGCAAATATTTATATCCTTATGAAAAAATTCAAAATATTCTCACCAATGACTTAATTTTTGCCAACTTAGAAACTCCTCTCATTGCTGGCAGTCAAGTTCAATCTGGTACTATGGTTTTTCGAGCAGATATTGAAAATGCAAAAGCCCTAAAATCAGCAGGATTTAATATTTTGAGTCTTGCCAACAATCATACTCCAAATCAGAGTCAAAAAGGATTAATATCTACATTTAGTACTCTTACAGACGCTGGCATACAATATGTGGGCGCAGGAAAAAATGTGCAAGAAGCGTATTCCCCTAAGTTAACTCTGGCAAATGGCTATAAAGTGGCTTGGCTTGCTTACAATGACAGAGATGTTGTGCCAGAAAGTTACGGAGCCGGATATACTTCCAAAGGTATAGATTGGGCAGGTACAGCGCTAATGAATGAATCAAAGCTCGAAGATGAAATAGCACAAGCAAAATCATTGGGTCAATATGTAATAGTGTCTATGCACTCCGGTACCGAATATACTGCAAAACCCAATGAATCACAAAAAATTTTTGCTCATCGCTCCATAGACGCAGGAGCGGATCTAGTAATCGGACACCACCCACATGTAGTCCAAACTGTCGAAAAATATCAAGACAAGTATATATTTTATTCGCTTGGAAATTTTATTTTTGATCAAATGTTTAGTGATGAAACCCGCAGAGGATTAGTATTAAAAATCAATTTTTCAAATAATATTATTAAAAAGATCGAGCTTGTTCCAACTGTCATAGAGAATTATGCTCAACCAAGAGTTGCAAACGAAAAAGAAGCTGATTGGGTCTTAAAAAGATTGCAATATACATATATATCACAAGATAATAAATACTACCTTAATTTAGACTAACTTTAAAAAACTTGATTGATATTTTGAATTCATAATTTTTATGACAAATATACCACTAAAACTCAAATACTAAATATCAAAACAAGTCCAAATTATAAAATATCTAATTAAAACTTATTTATTGTTTATAATTGTTTATAATTGTTTATTATTTAATTTTGTTTATTTATCTTTTTTTCTTGTAGAGAATGTATCCTGTAATGATAAGTAAGATGAGAATGAATCCAGATAGAATAATCCAGTAGTATGTATTATTGTTTTTAACTTTATTAGTAGAATCAGTATTGTCTTGTAGTGGAGGCGAGGGAGGAGAGATAGGGGTTTGATCTGCAGAAGCGATAGTGAAAGATTGTATGGGAGAAGAATAGGTTTTGCCTTGAGGAGTGGTAACTGTGATTTTAATAGTATGATCTCCATACTCTAAATCTTGATCTAAAGTATAGCTCCAGTATCCTTTGTTGTCACTAGTGGTAGTAGCATTGATGGTATTACTTTGTATTGTAAGATCTACAGTAGAGTTTGGATAAGTAGTGCCAGAGAATGTAGGTCTTTTTGTAGATATAGTAGGTTTATTATTATCTTTATTAAGATAATGAATAGTGTTACTGATAGAATCATGTAGAGCTATTACTGGAACTGTGGTGGTAGTAGATGTAGTAGAAGCTGAAGAGGTGGGAGTAGGGGTAGGTGAGGTTGAGGATGAAGGAGTGGGAGTAGAAGTAGCTGTGGGGGTAGGAGTTGGGGTAGATGAAGGGATGGGAGCTGAAATCATTTCAGATTCAAATATTTCAGAATCATACAGATCGCCTGGATCTGAACTATTTTCAAGAATAGTAGCCATATAAATATCAGCATTGCCATTGCGATAATCTTCCCAGACTATTTTATTAGAAAAAATTATCGGGTTTATATGATTAGATAAGCCAGATGTTATTTGGGTAAGTTCTGTAGTGTTATAATCATAAATATATAAGTTTGAATAGCCGTTATCCCAGTCTTCAAAAACAACTCTGTCAAAGTATGATGATGGATTTTTTTGATCAATCAGTGAAGAAGTTATCATCCGGGCATAACCACCAGCGGTATACGTATAAAAATAAATATCCCAGTTGCCACTACGGTCATCTTGCCAGACTATCTTGTCTTGACCTACTGATGTAGGTTTAACTTGATTAGACAATTCATTGATTAATTGATACTCTGCTGCAAAACTAAAACTATATACATAAATATCCCCGTTGCCATTGCGATAATCTTCCCAAACTATTTGATCGTACTCTGTGTAAGGAAATTGTTGGGTTGATTCATCTGTCGTAATTTGCATTTCAATAAGTGTTGTTAGATCATAAGCATAAATATCCTTGTTTCCATTTCGATCATCTGTCCAAACTATTTTTGTGTTTGAAATGGAAGGATCGTACTGATCAAAAGCATCTGTCGTAATTTGTGTTTCAGTTTTTGTGGTTAGATCGTAAACATAAATATCCTTGTTCCCATTTCGATCATCTGTCCAAACTATTTTATCTTCCAAAATTGATGGATTTTCTTGATCCGAGATATCAGTAGTAATTTGAGTTTCGATCATTGTTGCCAAGTCGTAAAGATATATATCCCAGTTGCCACTACGGTCATCTTGCCAGACTATTTTATCTCCAAAAATTGATGGATTGGTTTGATTTGAATCATTACCAGTAATTCTAGTGTGTGCAATAATAATCTGAGCTTTAGAGGTTTTAGGGTTTACCAGTAAAACACTTGATACTAGTGCTATTGAAGAAAATATTGATAGTATTAAAACAAAAATATGAATAGCATTTGAATAATTAAAAAGATGCCAATTGTAATACCAACGGTATTTCATTCTTAACTTGTTGTGTAAGCTTAAGAATGTAGGAAATAAAGTTCTTGTAGATCTTTGAATCTCATAAATCTGTCTATCTAATTCTATTACATCCTCCTTTGTGTACATAGTATGTATTATAATTT